>NZ_JBWOPL010000039.1:0-3085 GCF_056451265.1 Rhodocaloribacter sp.
GAGGATGATCAGTTGTCCTTCGTGCAGGTGCGCCGCGAGCGCTTCGGTCGCCGAGCGGATGTACGACGTGTCGGGGTCCTTGTTGGGGTTGACCGGCGTGGGCACGCAGATGAAGACCACGTCCGCCTCCGCCGCGCCGTCGAACCGGTCGGAGGCCCGGAAAACGCCCGCTCTCGCGACGCGTGCGAGGGCCTCGTCCGGGACGTCCTGAATGTAGTTCTTCCCGGCCTTGAGCGCCTGCACGCGTTCGGTGTTCAGGTCGATGCCGAGCGTCCGGAAACCCGCCTCACCAAACTCGACGGCCAACGGCAGCCCCACGTATCCGAGGCCGACGACCCCGATCCGTGCGCTCCGGTCGGAGAGTTTCGCTTTCAATCGTTCCGCGACCGGCGAGAGCGCCGCGCTTTCCGAGGTCATGGTCGTCACATCCATAGTCGAGGTTCTTTTCGAATTGATGAAAGGTAAGAACGGGAACCGGATCGGACGCCCCGCCCGGGCACCGCGCTTCCGATCTCCGAGAGGCGGCGGAACGTCCGGCAAACCCCGCATCGTCAGAAAGGATTCCCGAGGGCATGGCTGGAGGAAGAAAAGCGCCGAAAAGAACTGTCGGGGAGCGCCCGGGAACGTCAGTAGGCGCCGGACCCTCGGAGCACGACGCGCACGGTCCGGACGAGGATGACGATGTCGAGCCAGATCGACCAGTTGCGCACGTAATAGGCATCCCATCGGACGAGTCCTTCATTGCCTCCGTCGCTGCGTCCGGAGACCTGCCACAGCCCCGTCATGCCCGGTCGCACGTTCGTGCGGAGCTGTTGCACGCGCGGGGGCAGTTCGGCCTGATGATAGGCCGGGAGTGGGCGCGGCCCCACGAGCGACATCTCGCCGCGCAAGACGTTGATGAGTTGCGGGATCTCGTCGAGCGAGGTGCGGCGCAGGAAAGCGCCGATGCGCGTCAGGCGCGGGTCGTCCCGGAGCTTGAAGGAGGTCTCCCATTCGAGCCGAAGCGCCGGATCTTCGGCCAGCCGCTGGTTCAACACGGCCTCGGCGTCGGGCACCATCGTGCGGAACTTGCGCATGCGGAACACCCGCCCCTTCTTCCCGACGCGCTCCTGATAGAAGAAGGGCGAATGACGATCTGCGAGCCAGACAACCCCTGCGATCAACCCGTAGAGCGGTCCCCAGACGGGCGCGGTCGCCAGCACCCACACGACGTCCATCGTGCGTTTCATCAACTGGGCCACCGGGTCGAGCAGCTTGTGCGTGATCTCCAGCCCCAGGATGCCCGCCAGGTTGCGCGAACGCACCCAGAGCGTGGGGATGTCGAAGAGGTCGGGAATGATGACGACCTGCTTGTAGTGCGAGAGCGGCCCTTCCAGCAGTTCGATCATGCGCGTGCGGGGGAGGCCGGGCATCGCCAGGATCGCCACCGGTGCGGTGTCGGCGCTTTGCGCCGTGCTTCCGAGGATGGGAACCGCTTCGGTATAATCGCCCCACAGGTCGGGGTCATCGTCGAAGACTCCGATGGGCACGTAGCCGATGCCCGGCTCTTCCCGCAGCGACCGGAGCACCATCCGTCCCGTCTCCCCGGCTCCGTACACGACCGCCGGCACCCCCCACCGGCCCCACGAGATCAGCGCCCCTTTCACCCGGGTGCGCACGAAAGGCACCAGCACGAGACTCCCCACGAAGCCGATCGACAGCGTGAACCGGCTCGTGTCCGTGGACTGCTTCGTCAGGAACAGAACCACCAGCGTGCCGGCAAAGAGCAGCCCCAGCAGGATCACCACGCGGCGCAGTTCTTCGACGATGCCGAGGCCCCAGCTCGGGAGCAGCCGCGCCACCGAAGCGGCGCCCCACCATCCCAGCGGCAACATGAGGAACCACTCCTGAAACATGGGATCCCCCTTGAACCACCACCGAAGGGCGCTCGCCGTCATCATCGCGAGCACCAGCGCCAACCCGTCTCCCGCGCCCATCACCAGCGCATTGGTCAGCCATTTTTGGTGGTACAGGAGCGCCCGGCGGCGTCCCTTGCTCCCCTGTCTGGGTTCGATCTTTTGCGCTTTGACAACTCCCATAATCGATATCGGCGAGACCTGTTCTCCGGGAACGCCCGGGCGGCCCGAGACGCTTTCCGTACCGGCGGATACCGGAATCCTTCCGTGTGGCTATGTTTCGGGACGTAAGCGCCGCGTCCGGGCTAAAGCATCCGAAGCACGCGCGCGGCGCTCACACCCGGCGAACGCGCTTCCCCCCGCAACGGGTTCACCAGGTCAAAACTGGGAAAGGGCAACGGCAAAACTGTGTCCAAATTATCTTTTTTTGCGAGGGAATTGCAACAATCTCTCGACACCCCCTTGCGCCTTTCTCATGGAAATCGGCGAAATCCGGTAGCTTGTAAGAACATCAGGGCAAGGAAACGGGGATTGTTCCGAAGATACCGTTTCCAGAGCCGCTTCGGTTCGGTGATCAGCCGGAAGCACCATTCCATGCCCGAACGCTGAATCCAACGAGGGGCTTGTTTTTTCAGGCCCGCGTGAAAGTCGAACGCAGCCCCTACCCCGAGCATCACGGGCGCTTCGAGATGCTCCCGATGGGCGTGCATCCACCGCTCCTGTTTGGGCGTGCTGAGCCCGACCCACACCACGTCCGGACGGGCCGCATTGATCATGGAAACCACCTGCGCATCCTCCTCCGGCGTCAGGGGGCGAAACGGCGGTGAATACACACCGGCGACCTGAAGATCGGGGAAGCGCGCCTTCAGGCGTTCCACGAGCAGTTCCGGCACGCCTTCGGCTCCTCCATAGAAAAAATGCCGGTATCCCCGCTTTTCGGAGCGCTCGCACAGCGCCAGCATCAGATCCGGTCCGTAGACCCGGTCCACGTGTTTGCGTCCTTTCATGCGGCTGATCCAGACGAGGGGCATGCCGTCCGGCGTCACCATCCCGGCGGCGTTGTGGATTGCCAGCAGCTCGGGGTCGTCCCGGCTCTCCATCACCCCGTGCACCCCCGTGACGCACACGTACTGCGCCGCGCGCCTCACGATCCAGCCGTCGATGACGTCCAGCGCCATCGGAAGGTTGAC
>NZ_JBWOPL010000040.1:0-2678 GCF_056451265.1 Rhodocaloribacter sp.
GAGGATGATCAGTTGTCCTTCGTGCAGGTGCGCCGCGAGCGCTTCGGTCGCCGAGCGGATGTACGACGTGTCGGGGTCCTTGTTGGGGTTGACCGGCGTGGGCACGCAGATGAAGACCACGTCCGCCGCTCCCATCGACGCAAAATGATCTTCGGCCCGGAAGCGATTCGCTTCGACGGCTTTCCGCAACGCCTCGTCTTCGACGTCCTGAATGTAGTTCCGTCCCTCATTGAGTCGCAGAACCCGTTCCGTATTGAGATCGACGCCGAGGGTGCGGAAGCCCTTACCGGCATACTCCATCGCCAGCGGCAGCCCCACGTATCCGAGGCCGACGACCCCGATCACGGCTTCTTTTCTTTGTATCCGTTCACGAAGTGTCTCCCGTGCGGTCGCGCCGGAAGGAGCATGACCGTTGGCGCCGATATTCGAGGTCTCTTGTGTAAACATGGGACAATGATCAATTCGACTGATGGATAAGCAGACGCTCGCTCTTTGAGAGCTCTGAACCTACGAAACGGGTTCGAAGGCCCCCGAATCATCGGAAACGTTCGCATGCATCTCATGCACGTCGCCGTATCCGTCTCCTTCAGGGGAGGCGTCGCTCGCTGCAACGGCGGGCGCTTCCTCGATCAGGGGCGGAGCGTACGGCTGGCGGAAGGACCGGAGTCGCACCAATCCGATGCACGCCAGCAACACTGCCAGGCCAAAGAGCAGGAACCCCGTGATCTCCGAAGCCAACGCCATGAACACAGCAATCGTGCCAAAGGCCGCCGCCACGGCGTACAGCCAGAGCACGGCCTGCCGCTGCGGCCATCGCCGGACCATGCGATGGTGGATGTGGTCGTTGTCCGGCGCAAAAATCGCCCGCCCGCTGATCAGCCGCCGAAAGATCGAGAAACCCGTGTCGAGCAGGGGCAGCCCCATGACCACCACGAGGGTCAGGAAAGAGAGCACGGGGTCGAGGCTCGCCTGCCCTTCCAGAGAATAGGCGGCCAGCATAAAGCCGAGGAACAGGCTGCCCGAGTCTCCCATGAAGATTCTGGCCGGATTAAAATTATAGACCAGGAACCCGGCCAACCCGCCGACCATGACGAGCGCGGGGAGCACGACTACGATGCCGCCGTGGAAGCTGAAAATCAGAGCCAGATAGGCAAACGCGATGATGGAAACGCCGGCCGCCAACCCGTCGAGCCCGTCGATCAAGTTAATGGCATTAATCACCGCGACGATCCACAGCACCGTCAGGGGGATAGAGAGGAGCGCCTGTTGAAACGGATCACCTCCCACGAACGGGAGTCCGGAGACATCGATGCGATAGCCCGCAAACAGCAACGCGTAGGCGACCCCCAGTTGAACGACGAACTTGGCTTTGAAGTCCAGACCCTTGATGTCGTCATAGATGCCCGTGATGAGCATCACGAGTGCGCCGCCCCAGAGGACCGGCGGAGGCGCGGCCACCTCGAACGGCAGCCAGCGTTGAGCGAGAAACAGAACAGCCATCCCGGCGGCGTATCCAAAAGCAATGCCCACCCCGCCCAGCGTCGCCGTGGGCGCGCGGTGGTTCTTCCGAACGCCATCGGGATCATCGACCCATCCCCGCCTCATCGCCACCCGACGAATGTGGGGGATCAGAACGAGCGTCGCGGTCAGAGACAGGGCGAATACTCCTGCAACTACCAGATATTCCATAGTTAAGGGGGTATACTACAACGGGACGGTTGGGGAACGACCCATCGTTAGGGGGGATGGTCGCGAACAATCAAGGATAGGACTCAAGAGTCCTGCATGATCCTTCTTCAGCTTTATCCGGGATGATCCTCTATCCGGTCAAATGCTTTCGGTCTATCCCTGGACCCGGATAGGGTTCCAATGTAGAATGATGCCGGTCTAGAGGCCGTTCAACGTGACCAGAGGACGGAAGAGAGAAGTTAGTTCAGCCTTCCTGTTCGCCCGTAAGCGCTCTTTACTGTGAAGCTTTTGTGCGGACCAGGAGCTTATTGTTCAGAACAGAGACGCGCGACGCAAAATCGTCTCTTTTCCATCCAAAGCCTCGTCGGAAAATCATGCGCACCCATGCCGGACCGACAGAATGCATCTCCATTAAGAACGATCATTTTTGAAGTACTTGCGCCTTTGATCGATTTTCAACGCTCGATTGTGAAGTGCAGGAAAACACTCATGAAAAACGTATTCAGGGCCTACAGGAAAATAACCGCCAAGCCCTGTGAAAGCAAATTCGTTACAACATTCGCCCTTCAAAAAGCGCTTCCAAAGACGTAAAAAGCTAGGAATTACCTGTTTTTCACTTGACGAGCATGACCTGTCGCGTGGCCTCGAAACGCTCGCCCCGGGCGCGGATGAAGTACAGCCCGCTCCCCAGCCTCGATCCGTCGAAGACCAGTTCCTGCCTCTGACCCGCCTTCACCAAGCCTCGATGCAGCACGCCCACCCGGCGGCCCGTCACGTCGTAGACCGACACCTCCACCTGCTCCGTCTCACGGACCGACAGCTCAAGGCGCGTCACCGGATTGAACGGGTTCGGATACGCCTCACCCAGCGCGAACGCCTCCGGCAAGGAGACCTCCACCTCCACCTCGGCGCTGTAGGCGAACGAACCGTCGAAGTCGACCTGCTTGAGGCGGAAGCGATGCGCCCCCGGCGCGAGGTCCTCGACGCGA
>NZ_JBWOPL010000041.1:0-121357 GCF_056451265.1 Rhodocaloribacter sp.
CGTAGCCTGCGCGCGCCGGTCGTCTTCCGCTTCGAGCAGCCCCCCGTGGGGGCGCGTCCGTCGCGTCCCCTCCCCGCGCCCGGCCAGGGTGTCGCGGGGGCCGCGGCCCCGGGTCGCCGCCGTGCGCGCCGCCATGATCGCCGCGCCGGGCTGCGCCATGAACGCGCCGAGGTCCAGCCCCGACGCCGTGGCGGCATAGGGGCGGAACGGCCCCTCGGCGGGGGGATCGATGCCGAGCAGTTGAAACGTGCGTCCGTCCGCGCCGTCGGCCGTCACGTAGCCCGCCACCACCGGCGCGGCGTCTCGGATGCCGAGGTCAACGCGCAGGCGTCGGTAGACCGCTTCGGGCAAGCCCTCCTCCGTCCCGCCGACGATCTGATGCGTCGCCTTCCCCGTGACCGTCTCCGCCGAAAGCTCGAAAGCCTGCCGCGCGCTCCCGTTGGCCAGGTCGATGGCCACCACCACCGCCACCCCCAGCGCCACGCCGAGGATCGACAGCGCCAGCAGCCACGGATGCCGGAGCAGATACCGAAGGCTGGAGCGAAAAAGAAGGGGACTCATGGGCGCATTTCGAAAGAGAAAGCCGCGTCAGGCCCGGAGGTGGGCGGGCGCGCCCGCTTCGAGCACGCCGCCCCGGAGCGTGAAGATGCGATCCGAGACGTCGAGGAAGTCGCGGTCGTGCGTGACGACGAGCATCGTGGCGCCCGCCTTTCGGACGAGGCGGTGGAGCATCTCCATCACCTGCCGCCCCGTGTCGTAGTCGAGGTTGCCCGTCGGTTCGTCGGCGAGGACGAGGCGGGGATCATGGGCGAGCGCACGGGCGACGGCCACGCGCTGCTGCTCGCCGCCCGAGAGGCGGTCGGGGAAGCTGTTCCCCCGGTCGCCGAGACCCACCTCATCGAGGAACGCGAGTGCCTTGTCCCGCTCCGCCGTCCCCGTGCGCCCGCTCAGTTCGAGGGGCAGGAGCACGTTCTCGGCCACGGTCAGCGTCGGGATCAGGTTGAAGGACTGAAAGACGAAGCCGATGTGCAGGCGGCGGAAACGCGTGCGTTCCTCTTCCGAGAGCCGCGTCAGGTTCGTCCCGCCGACGATCACCTCGCCGTCGGTGGGCCGGTCGATGCCGCTGATGAGGTTGAGGAGGGTGCTCTTGCCCGAGCCGCTGCGCCCCACCAGCGCCACGAACGCGCCCCGCGCGATGTCGGCGTCGACGCCGCGCAACACCACACGCTCGCGCTCGCCCTCGCGATACGTCTTCGTCAGACGCCGCAACCGCACCAGCGTCTCCCGCCCCGCCGTTTCCGCCCGTACGCGCTCGTTCATGCGCCTGAGAGGTCCGCTTCATCGACGGCGTGCGCCCCTCGCACACCCGACCTCTCGGACGCCCGTCCCCGGCGAAAGTTCGACCGCCGCCGCCCCTGCACAAAGCCGGGACGCCCCGTAAGGACGCCCCGGCTTTGCGGCATGGAGGGAGGACGTGTTTACACGACTCCGTAGGCCGGCATCGCGTCGGCCACTTTGACGAAGCCCGCATGTTCGCGGCTTCCCCGAGGGGTCGTCACACGACTCCGTAGGCCAGCATCGCGTCGGCCACTTTGACGAAGCCCGCGATGTTCGCGCCCTTCACGTAGTCGCAATACCCGTTCGTCGAGCCGTATTCCAGGCATTGCTCGTGGATGCGCTGCATGATCTCCTGCAGCTTCTCCTCCACCTGTTCGCGCGTCCACGTCAGGCGCATCGAGTTCTGCGTCATCTCCAGACCGGAGATGGCCACGCCGCCCGCATTGGCCGCCTTGCCCGGCCCGAAGAGAATCCGTGCCTCTTCGAAGAGCTTCGTGGCCTCATACGTGGTGGGCATGTTCGCCCCCTCCGAGACGAGGTAACACCCGTTCTCGAGCAACGCCCGCGCGTCTCCGGCCGTGATCTCGTTCTGCGTGGCCGAGGGGAAAGCCAGATCGCACGGCACGTTCCACGGCTTTTCACCCGGATAATAGGCACAACCGAACGCGTCCGCGTATTCCTTGATGCGCCCGCGCCGGTTGTTCTTCAGATCCATGACGAAGTCGAGCTTCTCGCGCGTGATCCCGTCCGGGTCGTAGATGAAGCCCGACGAATCCGAGAGCGTGACCACTTTTGCGCCGAGGTGGATCAGTTTCTCGGTGGTGTACTGCGCCACGTTGCCCGAGCCGGAGACGAGGCACGTCTTGCCGTCGAGGGTCTTGCCGCGGGTCTTGAGCATTTCGGCCGCGAAGTAGACGTTGCCATAGCCGGTGGCCTCGGGGCGGATGAGGCTTCCGCCGTACGAGAGACCCTTGCCCGTCATGGTTCCGGTGAACTCGTTCTTCAGCCGCCGGTACTGCCCGAAGAGATAGCCGATCTCACGCGCGCCCACCCCGATGTCGCCGGCGGGCACGTCCACGTTCTTGCCGATGTGCCGGAAGAGTTCGCTCATGAACGACTGGCAAAAACGCATCACCTCGGCGTCCGACTTGCCCTTCGGGTCGAAGTCGGAGCCGCCCTTGCCGCCGCCCATCGGCAGGCCCGTCAGGCTGTTCTTCAGGATCTGTTCGAAGCCGAGGAATTTCAGGATGCTCAGGTTCACCGACGGGTGAAAACGCAGCCCGCCCTTGTACGGCCCGATGGCGCCGTTGAACTGCACGCGATAGCCCCGATTGATCTGAACGTTGCCCTCATCGTCCTCCCACGTCACCCGGAACATGATGACGCGATCGGGCTCGGTCATCCGTTCGAGAATGCGCGCCCGCGCGTATTCCGGATGCGTCTCGATATACGGAAGCACCTTCTCCGACACTTCCCGCACCGCCTGATGAAACTCAGGCTCGCCCGGGCTGCGCGCCTCGAGGTATTTCATGAACATATCGAGATCTGACATAACCGCTTCCATGGACTTTCTCCGTTTGTTGGGGTGGAAAACCGGATGTTTTTTGATCTATGGACACGTCATCTGCCCCATGCGGCCGGGTTGCTTTCAGGGTTTTTCGGAAGCGCTTCCAGTCGCATGACTGCGGGAAAATGATCGGGACATGAAGGGGACGGCAGCGTGAAAAAGGACGGGCGTTTCGCCACGGAGCATATCATTTGCCCCGGTGGCCCCGCTGCGTCAGGATAGGCGCGCCCACGACGCAGCAGCGTCTGGTCTGGTCTGTTTTTTCGGACGCATGAAACGTTACGTCGTTTGAAAATCATTGTCAAGCGCCTTTTCCGGTCTCGAAACGCCCTCGCACGACGGCGGCCCGTCTCTTTTTTAAACGAAGCGTTCTCGCATATTTTCGCGCCGCGCGCGTCGAACCGTGAAAAAGGCGAAGCGCGCCTTCCTCACGAAATTCCGACGTCTTCCTCGCTGCTCGGTTGCGTGAAAGGTCGTGCGCGCCGCGCCGGGCGTCCGTCGGCTATTGCCCGATACGTCCGTAGTCGGATGCGAGGACCGGCGCGCGAGGGAATGCCCGGCAAGCCCACCCGCACGGCGCGCCTCCGTGCTCCCCGTGCCGCGCGGAACCGAACGGTTCGCCGACGTTCTAACCCTCCCCCGCACCGCCCCTTCCCGCACTCATCCCGAACGCTCCGTGCCCGGTCCCGACACCGCCCTTCGCTACCTCGACCCCGTCATCATCTCGCAACTCAAGAACATGGAGATGCGGGCGCGGCTCATCGTGGAAGGCTTCATCACCGGCCTCCACAAAAGCCCGTACCACGGCTTCTCCGTCGAGTTTGCCGAGCACCGCCCGTACAACCCCGGCGACGAGCTGCGGCACGTGGACTGGAAGGTCTACGCCAAGACGGACCGGCACTACGTGAAGCAGTACGAGGAAGAGACCAACCTCCGGCACTACGTCGTGCTCGACACTTCGCCGTCGATGCGGTACCGGCACACGGCCCCGCTCTCGAAGCTCGAATACGGGTCGTACCTCGCCGCCGCGCTCCATTTTCTCATGATCAAACAGCGCGACGCCTCCGGGCTGATCGCGTTCGACGAGAAGATCCACACGCTGCGGCCTCCGAAGAGCACGCCGGGCTATCTCCGGCAACTGCTCGCCACGCTCCAGCGCCTCTCCGGTGCGCCCCCCGCCGAGACCCGCCGGACCAGCGCCGCATCCGTGCTCAACGAAGTCGCCGAGCGCATTTCCCGCCGCTCGCTCGTGGTGGTCATCACCGACCTCTTCGAAAACGTCGCCGCGCACGAGGATCTGCTGAAAGCGCTCCGCCACCTCCGCTATCGCGGGCACGAGGTGCTCGTCTTCCACGTGCTCGAAAGCGAGACCGAACGGCTCTTCCGCTTCCCCGACGTGCCCATGCTCTTCCGCGACGTGGAGACCGGCGAGGAGATCACCCTCCAGCCGGCACAGTTGCGCGAGAACTACGCCGAGGCCGTACAGGCCTTCAGCGAACGCTTCCGCCGCCGCTGCCGCGAGTTCAACGTCGACTTCCTCGAACTCGACACCGGTCAGCCGTACAATACGGCCCTGCTCGCCTATCTGAACAAACGCCGCAACCTGATCTGAACGGCCCCGGGCCGCGAAGGAGAAAAACGTTCGAACGCCGGGTCGGTTGAAACTACGGCCCCGATCGTCCGAAGAAAACGGAGGCCGAGCGACGCTCCCCCCGCATCATAAACGCCCGTGCGGAATCGTTATGCATGGGCTTCGCACGCGCGCTCCCCCGCCCGCTTTCCTTTCACCATCAGCCTCCCGCACACATGCACGTTTCCCATCGACTTCTCGCTGCGTGTTTTCCGGCGGCGCTGTGGCTCTTCGCAGCCCCCGCCGCGCTCTTCGCCCAGACCGGCGACGCCCCTGCGCGCATAGCCTCCCCGGGCGCCACGCCCACCGTCTTCGACGCGCCGGAGGTCGTGGAGCGATACCAGGCCACCATCACGCCCGAGGACCTCGCCGCGCACCTCTACCTCTTCGCCTCCGACCTCTTCGAAGGACGCGAGACGACCACGCGCGGGCAGAAGCTCGCCGCCCGCTACCTCGCCGCGCAGTACCAGAAAATGGGCCTCGAACCCCGGGGAACCGCCGAGACGGACGACCCGAGGGCGCCGGAGCGGTACTTCCAGCCTTTCTCGGTCTATGGACGGCGGCTGCGTCAGGCGCGCCTGACGGTGAACGCCGACGGCGCCTCGACGACGAGCGTCTTCTCGCCCACCGAGCATGACGACCAGGCCTACTTCGCCTTCGGCGCCGTGCCCGAAGTCAGCGCCGGCGTGGTCTTCGGCGGCTACGGCATCGCCGACGACGCGCTCGGCTTCAACGAGTACGCCGCGCTGCAAGCACAGGGCATCGACTACTCCGATAAGTGGCTGCTCATCCTCCGGGATGAACCGCTCAAGGACGCCGACACGAGCCTCCTCCCCACGCCCGACCATGCGCCCTCGTCGTGGACTACGGAGAACGCCAACGTCAAGCTGCGACACCTCATGCAGGGCGGGCTGCCCCGGGGCATCCTCCTCGTGAACGACGTCGGGCCGCGCGCCGACAAGAGCGTGGCCGAGGGGGCCGCCGAGGCCGCCGCGCGGCTGGGCGGCGTGGGCAACCTTTCGCTCCAGCCGCAGAGCGGAGGCTTCCAGTTTCCCCCCATCTATGTGATCTCCTCGGCGCTCGCCGACCGGATCCTCGCCCCCACGGGCCGCACCCTCGCCGAGGTGAAAGCCGAGATCGACACGCGCCTGGAGCCGGTCGTCTTCGAAGTGGAAGGGGCGACGGTCGAAAGCAAGCTCTCGTATGAAACGTACGAGGCGACTACCGAGAACGTGATCGCCTTCATCGAAGGCTCCGATCCCGCACTCAAGGACGAGGTCGTCGTCGTCTCCTCGCACTATGACCACATCGGCAGGACGCAGGGCGAGGGCGACACGATCAACAACGGCGCGGACGACGACGGCTCGGGCACAGTCTCCGTCCTCGAAATCGCCGAGGCCTTTGCCCGGGCGAAGGCCGACGGCTACGGCCCCCGCCGCTCGGTCCTCTTCCTCAACGTCACCGGAGAGGAAAAGGGGCTGCTCGGCTCGCAGTACTTCACGGACACCGAGCCGGTCGTCCCGCTCGAAAACATCGTCACCGATCTCAACATCGACATGATCGGCCGCCGCGACCCCACCTATCCCGGCGACCGGCCCGACAACTACGTCTATATCATCGGCTCGAACCTGATCTCCCGGGAACTGCACGAGATCAACGAGAAGGTCAATCAGGTCACCGGCCTCGACCTCGACCTGAACGAGCGCTTCAACACGAAAGACGACCCGAACCAGTTTTACCGCCGCTCCGACCACTGGAACTTCGGCAAGCACAACATCCCGTTCATCTTCTTCTTCAACGGCACGCACGAGGACTACCACGGCCTCGACGACGAGCCGGAGAAGATCGACTACCCGCAGATGGCCAACCGCGCCCGGCTGATCTTCGCCACGGCATGGCAGGTGGCCAACCAGGACGCGCCGCCGGCCGTCTCGGGCCAGGGATTCAATTAGGAACCCGGCGACCTCCCCCGGAGGTTTGCATCCGGCAGAAGCACACGAGAGGCAGGGGCGGCCGGCGGGTCGTCCCTGCCTGCGTTCATGGGGGGCGCCTCGAAGAGCGGGCAACCCAAGGGCGCGCCCGCGCGTTGCCTTTCCACATAAATTCGCGCCGGGACGGAAGCGTTTCCGTATATTCGCCCGCACCCTTTCACTTCTCGTCCCACGCATCCATGGCAAAGCAAGACACACCGGTTCTCCGCACCCGCGGTCTCGAAGGCGTCGTAGCGCTCGACTCCTCCCTCTCGTTCATCGACGGGAAAAAAGGAGAGCTGATCTATCACGGCTACAACATCTTCGACCTGGCCGCGCACACCTCCTTCGAGGAAGTCGCCTATCTGCTGTGGAACGGTCGCTTGCCCGACCGTCGCGAGCGCGACGAGCTCATGCAGCACCTTCAGACCGAGCGCGAGTTGCCGCCGATGGTGACGGACCTCTTGCGCATGACTCCGGAAGACGCCAACCCGATGGCCGCTCTCCGCACGTCCGTCTCCGCGCTCGCCCTCTTCGACGCCGAAGCCGACGTCCATTCCCCCGAAGCCAACTATCGCAAGGCCATCCGCCTGACGGCCCGCATCCCGACGATCATCGCCGCCTTCGATCGGCTGCGCAAGGGGCTCGAACCCGTGCGCCCCCTCCGGCGCGGCTCCACCGCCTTCGACTTTCTCTATATGCTCAACGGCGAGGAACCCGGGAGCGCCGCCGAACGCACCTTCGACACGTGCCTCGTCCTCCACGCCGAGCATGGCCTCAACGCTTCCACGTTCACCGCCCGCGTCATCGGCGCGACGCTCTCGGACATGTACTCGGCCATCACCGGGGCCATCGGCGCGCTCAAGGGGCCCCTCCACGGCGGCGCCAACATCGAGGTGATGCGCATGCTCCTCGACATCGACCGCTCGGGCCGCGACCCGGTCGCATACGTGAAGGAAAAGCTCGCCCGAAAAGAGCGCATCATGGGCTTCGGACACCGGGTCTACAAAACGCTCGACCCGCGCGCGGCCATCCTCCGCGAGATGGTCGAAGAGCTCAGCGAGGAACGCGGGCAACGCAAGTGGTACGAGTACAGCGTGAAGATCATGGAGACGATGGAGCGCGAGAAAGGACTCTATCCGAACGTGGACTTCTTCAGCGCCTCGGTCTATCACATGCTCGGCCTCGACTCCGACCTCTTCACCCCGATCTTCGCCATGAGCCGCGTCACCGGATGGACGGCGCACCTGCTCGAACAGTGGAAGGCGAACCGTCTCATTCGTCCCCGCGCCGAATACGTGGGCCCGCGCGACCTGAAGGTCAAGCCCATCGACGAGCGATAGTCGGAGCTGCGTTCCTCCGCGCGCCGCCTTTCACGAGCGCGCACCGCAACGATTCGGGGCGGGGCTTCGTACGAGTCCGAGCACGCATCTTCTCTCCTTCACGCCCCCTGCGCCATGGAAACGAAGCATCGACCCACCGAAGCGGAAACCGCCCTCGACGCCCTCCCTGAGGACCTGCCTCAGGAAACCGAGTATCCGAAAGCCAACCTCGTCAAGCGCTTCATCGCGCATTTCCTCGACAGCCTCGTGGCCGCCTTTGCCGCCGTTCTCGTCGGGCTCATCTCCGGCTCGCTCGGCGGCATCACCGGCGCGCTCTATTTCCTCTTCCGCGACGGGCTTTCGCTCGACTTTATGGATCAGCGTTCCCTCGGAAAGCGGATCATGAAGCTCCGCCCCGTCAGGCTCGACGGCGCGCCGATGGATCTCGAAGCCTCCTTCCGCCGCAACTGGATGTGGGCGCTCGGCGGGCTCTCCTCCAGCGCCTTTTTCGGGCTTGGCACGATCCTCGGAATCACCGCCGCCGCCATCGGACTGTACGAGGTCTACAAGGTCGTCACCGACCCGCGCGGCCGTCGTCTGGGCGACGAGATGGCCGGCACCCAGGTCATCGAAGTGGACGCATGAACCGGGCGCGTCAATACGTGTCGTCGAGCGCGAAGACGGGCTTGCGTTTCATCCACCGGCCGCGCGTGAAGTCGGGAAACGCCTGCGGGGCGCCGCCTGCGGCAATGGAACGCTCCGAGAGCGGACTGATGGCGCTCCATGCCGCCGCGTCATAGGCGTCGAGCGGCGTCGGCTCCCGACGCTTGACGGACTCGACGAAGGCGTGCAGGACGAAGAAGTCCATGCCGCCATGCCCCGCGCCTTCGGCGTGCGAGGCGTACTTCTTCCACAGCGGATGATCGTACCGGTCGAGGTACGGCTGCGCAGGCTCCCACCGATGCTCCGGGCTTTTCCCTTCGAGGTAAATCGACCGGTTGACGTCCATCCACAGCCCTTCGGTCCCCTGCACGCGGAAGCCGAGCGAGTACGGGCGCGGCAGGTTCGTGTCGTGGCTGACGATGATCGACTCCTCGTTTTGCGTCCGGATGACCGTCGTGATCACGTCGCCGAGCTTGAAACGGACCTTCGCGTTCGGATGGTCTTCGCCCGCCCGGTCGACGATGTACTTGTGGAGGCCCCGGCTCTTCGTAGCCGTGGACGTGAGCGAGACGAAGCGGTTGCCCCGGTTGACGTCGAGCATCGTCGCCACCGGACCGGCGCCGTGCGTGGGATAGAGGTCGCCGTTCCGATGGACGGAGTGATACGTGCGCCACTTCGCCTCCGAGAAGCCTTTCTCGCCGAACTCGACGCCGCCGCCGTAGGGCTGTTTGCCATTGTTGAACTTGACGTTCCGGAGGTCGTGCTGATAGCCGCATTCCAGATGCACGAGTTCACCAAAGACGCCTTGCCGCACCATGTTCAGCACGGCCATCACGTCCCGCCGATAGCACACGTTTTCGAGGATCATGCACGGCATACCGGTTTCCTCGGAGGTGTTCACGAGGTCCCAGCATTCGGGCAGGGTGTTTGCCGCCGAGACCTCCACGCCCGCGTACTTCCCCGCCTGCATCGCCGCGACGGCCATCGGCGTGTGCCACAGCCACGGTGTGGCGATGACGACGGCGTCCATCTCGTCCATGGCGACCATGTCGAGGAACGCGTACTCGCCGTCGGTGAAGGCGGGGACGGCGGGCCGTCCGGCCTCGGCGATCATCGCCTGCGCTTTCGCCACGGCGTCGGGGTCGATGTCGCAGATGGCCGCCACCGTCACGTCGTCGCGCCGAAGGGCAAGGCTGAGGTGGCTTCGCCCGCGCAGGCCCACGCCGATGAAGCCGAGGCGGGCCGTCCGGTCGTCGCGGCCCCGGAGGATGGCGGGCGCGTCTTCGGCGGCGACGCGGGAGGCGCCCACGGTGGCTCCGACGCCCGCCACCGCGCCGGCTTTGAGAAACGTTCTTCTGTCCATGAGGATCGGGGGAAAGGAGAGGATGGGCCGATAAACGGATACGTCAAGATAAACAAGCCCGGATTAATGGGAAGGCGCGAACGGACAAAAAAGCATACCCGAGGCTGCCCCGTTCGGGCAATGTTAAACATAAATTGAAGCTCATGACGCCGGAAACGTGTAAGACTCCGGAAAGGAAATCATCGAATCCAACCAACGGGTGATCCTCATGCCGCAGACGTTGAAAGTGCGCAAATTCGGCGGATCGCTTGGGTTTATCATTCCCAAAGCGATTGCCGAGACGATGTCCCTTCAGGAGGGCGATGAGCTTTTCGTCTCCGTCACGCACGACAGCCTGAACATCACGCCCTACGATCCGGATTTTGCTTCGGCGCTGGAAGACGCGCGCGAATTTATGCGCACCCACCGGGACGCTTTCCGAGAACTGGCCCGATGAGTGCTCTTCCCGATGAGCCGATCCGGCTCACGGTTACGCAGGCGAAAATGCTTCATGCCGAAACACTTCGGTTGTTCGGGGGCGCTCCGGGACTGCGTGACGAGGGCCTCCTTCAAAACCCCATCGCCAAACCCCGGCAGTTGTTCGCGTATGGAGACGCGCCGTCGATCTTCCACCTGGCGGCTGCCTATGGCTACGGCCTGGCCAAAAACCACGCGTTTGTCGATGGCAACAAGCGCACAGCATTGCTTGCGATGCGTGCTTTTCTCTTCAGAAACGGTTATGCCTTTAACCCCGACCCGGTAGAAACGGCAACCATGATAGAGGGCGTCGCCGGCGGAACGGTGTCCCGGGACCTTCTGGCGGCGTGGCTGCGAAAGCATACACGGGCGCGCGGAGAAACGCAGCGATCCGCCTTCATGGCCGCGCCTCGCTCATGAGCGCCGGGAGGTTTCCGTCCGGATCGCGGAAAAAGGCCATCCACAGCTCATGGTCGGCCATGGCGGCGACGAGGTGAGGCGCAGCCTCAAACGCGACGCCGCGCGCCGTCAGCGCTTCGAAGGCAGCCGGGAGATCGACGACCCTGAGATAGAGGACCGAGCCGCTGCCTTCCGACCGACCTCCGGCCGAAGCGTCGAGCATGAACCGAACGCCGGAGCAGTCGAAGAACCTGAGGCCGGGCGGCGCCTGAAAGAGGAACCGCATCCCGAGCGTCTCGCGATAGAAAGCGACGGCCTGCTCGATATCGCGGACCGGGACGGCCGGCTGCCCGATCTCGGTCAAGCCGAAGTCTGAAGGGGTGGACGCGCTCATGAAGACCTCCGTTGTACGGTCTCGGACGCGCCACACGCTGCCGTTCCTCGTCGAGCGGCGACGCGACGCATGAAGCAAGCAACGGGGCGCCGATGAAAGAGGCAAGCCGCGACCGGCGGCGCGGCCCGGAGAAAGCCGGACGCCCCGCGCTCCGCTCCGGATCTTTGCGGTAAAGTGCGGGGTAAGCCTTGCACGTCTCGGACCGGCCTTCTATGTTGCCTCGTGTCCGACCATCCAGAACGTTTGCCATCCGCGTGTTGCCCGTATGTCGAGCCAGAGGTATCTCGTCACCGCCCGCAAGTATCGCCCGCAGCTCTTCCGCGAGGTCGTCGCGCAGGAGCACGTCACCGAAACGCTGAAGAACGCGATCCGATTGGACCGGCTGGCGCATGCGTACCTGTTCAGTGGCCCGCGCGGGGTGGGCAAGACGACGGCGGCGCGCATCCTGGCCAAGGCGATCAACTGCACCACGCCGCCCGACGAGCGCGAGGACGCGACCGAGCCGTGCCGCCGGTGCGACTCGTGCCGGTCGTTCGAAGAAGGGCGCAACCTGAACATCATCGAGATCGACGCGGCTTCGAACAATAAGGTCGAGGACATCCGCGAGCTGCGCGACACGGTGCGCATCCCGCCGCAGGGCAACCGCAAGAAGGTCTACATCGTGGACGAGGTGCACATGCTCTCGAACGCGGCCTTCAACGCGCTCTTGAAGACGCTCGAAGAGCCGCCGCCGTACGTGCTGTTCATCTTCGCCACCACCGAGCCGCACAAGGTGCTCCCGACGATCCTCTCGCGATGCCAGCGCTTCGACTTCCGCCGCATCGCCGTGCCCGAGATCATCGAGCAACTCCGGCACATCTGCGCCGAGGAGGACATCACCGCCGACGACGCCGCGCTCATGCTCATCGCCCGCAAAGGCGACGGAGCGCTCCGCGACGCCCTCTCCGTCTTCGACCAGGCCGTTTCCCTGTGCGGAACCGACCTTCGGCACGACGAACTGGCGAGCGCCCTCGGCGTCGTGGACATCGACCTTTTCTTCGACATCACGCAGAACGTCGTCGCGCGCGACGGCGCGAGCATGATCCGCCAGGTCGAGCGCATCGTCCGCGCCGGATATGACCTTCAGGAGTTCGTCGACGGGCTGGCCGAGCATCTGCGCAATCTGCTCGTGGCCCGCACGATGCCCGATCCCTCGCTCATCGAGGCGGTGGAGGCCACGCGCCGCCGGTACGCCGAGCACAGCCGCGCCTTCACCGAAGCCGACCTGCTGCGGCTACTGATGATCGTCGCCGGGGCCGAGGAGGCCCTGCGCTCGAGTCGCCAGCCGCGCCTCCATCTGGAGATGACGTTGCTGAAGATGGCCGCGCTCAGCCACACCACCGACCTGCGCGAAGCCCTGACCCGGCTCGATCGGATGGAGCGCATGGTCGAGAAGGGCGAACGTCCGGCCCATCTTTCCCGGGCCGTCGCCGCCCCGCCCGTTCCCGCGCCAAAGTCGGCCGAAACGCGGACGCCCGCCCCATCGCCGCCGCCCGCGCCCCATCCTGCCGAAACCGCGCGCGTGCAAGAAGCCCCGCCCCATCCCGCCGAAACCGCGCGCGAGCAAGCCCCGCCTCACCCCGCCGAAACGCAGCCGACCGCAGCGAAACGCCCCGCCGCACCGGAACCGCCGGAACCCGGCGTGAAGGAAGACGACGTCCCCTATGCCCCGCAGGCGCCTCGCCCGGCCCCGGCGCCGGCGCGCTCCGAGGCCCCTGCCGCCGACGCTCCTGCGCCCGACCTGTACCCGAGCCTCTTTGGCACGCCCGCGCTCAAGAAAAAGACACCGCGCAATGGCGGTTCCGCCCCGAACGCCTCCGCCGCTACCGCCGTGATCGAGGCCGAGGCGCCGGCGGCCGTCGTCGCCGGGGCGCCGCCGATGCTTCGCCGGATCGAGGCCGTCTGGCCGTCGTATGTGCAGGCCGTCACCCGTGCGCGCATCCACGTGGGCGCCCTGCTCCAGCACACCGCCCCCCTCGACGCACGCGACGGCGTCGTGCGGATCGCCGTGCCCGATGCTTTCCACCAGCGGCTCCTCAATAACCAGCACGACTTTCTCCTCACACACCTGCGCTCCGCCACAGACGAGGACGTCCGCCGGCTCCAGTTCGTCATCCGTCCGGATGCGCCTGCCGACACGCCGGGCGAGCCTGATCCGGAAATCGACCTGATGACGTACTTTCAGCGCAAACGTGAGGAAAACCCCGTCCTTCGGGCGATTTTCGAGCAGTTCGGCGGCGAGATCTCCTGGTGAACCACGGCCCGCCGCCCCCGTACGATCCCCCACATTCCAAACCAACGCAGGCATTCCCATGGAAGGATTGAATATGGCCGACATGTTCGGAAAGATGATGGAGATGCAACAGAAGATGGCCGAGGCTCAGGAAAAGCTGGCCCAGCAGACCGTCACCGCCGAAGCCGGCGGCGGCATGGTCAAGGTGACCGCCAACGGCCTGCAGCGCATCACCGCGCTCAAGCTCGAACCGGGCATCATCGACCCGAGCGATCCCGAGTTGCTCGAAGACCTCATCATTGCCGGTGTGAACAAGGCGCTTGACGAGGCGGCGGCGCTGGCTCAGCGCGAGATGCAGCAGGCCGCGGGCAACTTCCTCCCGCCCGGTCTCGACCTCGGGCAGATGGGGCTTTGAAGGCTGCCGGAGGCGTCCCTCATCCGGCGCGCATGACGCGATGGTGTCACCGCCGCGCGATAGTTTGCGCCCGGCGCGGAACGTCATAAAGAACCGAGATCCATGCAATTCACATCCGAATCCGTCGAGATGCTGGTGGAGCAGTTTACCAGGCTGCCGACCATCGGGCGCAAGACGGCGCAGCGGCTGGCGGCATTTGTGCTGAAGATGCCGCGCGAGGAGGTGGTCGAACTGGCGAAAGCGCTCGTGGCCGTCAAGGACCGCGTGCGGCAATGTGCCGTCTGCTTCAATGTCTCCGACGAAGACCTCTGCCCCATCTGCCGCTCCACCCGGCGGGACCACCGGGTGATCTGCGTCGTCGAGGAGCCGAACGACGTGCTCGCGCTCGAACGCACAAACGAATATTACGGCGTCTACCACGTGCTCGGCGGCGTCATCTCACCGCTCGACGGCGTCGGGCCGGACGATCTGCGCATCCGCGAGCTCGTCGCCCGCGTCCACCCGGACTTTCGCGCGATGACGACTCCCGACGAGACGGTGCGCGAGCCCGCCCCTTCCTTCGGCGGCGACGAGCCGCCTCCCGTCAAGGAAGTGATCCTCGCCATGAACCCGAACGTGGAGGGAGACACCACGGCGTATTACCTCTCGCAACTGCTCAAGCCGTTCGACGTGCGTGTGACCCGCATCGCCCGCGGGCTCCCCATCGGCGGCGACCTCGAATACGCCGACGAGGCCACGCTCTCCCGCGCCCTCGAAGGCCGGGTTACGCTGTGACACGGGGATTCTGACGTTTCGGCTTGCCCCAGGCCGCCGCAGGTGCGATCTTCGGGCTTCGCGTCCTTCGAACCTCCTTCGCCGTTATGCTGTCTCGCCGTGGCGCGCTGGCGCTCCTTCTGCCCGTCCTCGCGATCCTGCTCGGATACGTGCTCTACCCGAGCCTGCGCATGTTCGTGACGGGCCTGACGTGGGAGAACTATACGACGATCTTCTCTTCGTGGCGTTCGGCGAACGTGCGGGCGTTGACCACGTCGGTGTGGATCTCGCTCACGACGGTGCTCGGCGCGGGCGTGCTCGGGACCACGCTGGCCTACCTCTTCTTCCGTTTCGACTTCCCGCTTCGCCGCACGCTCATGGCGCTGGCGGCCTTGCCGCTGGCCCTGCCGCCGCTCGTGGGCGTGCTCGCCTTCCTCTTCCTCTACGGCGAGAGCGGCATCCTCCCGCGCAGCCTGCAGGCCCTCTTCCACCTCGAGGCCGTGCCGTTTTCGTTCGAAGGGCTGTGGGCCGTGTGGCTCGTCCACGTCTACTCGATGTACGTGTATTTCTACCTCTTCGTCACCGCCGCGCTGC
Organism: Rhodocaloribacter sp.; assembly: GCF_056451265.1. Taxonomy (NCBI): domain Bacteria; kingdom Pseudomonadati; phylum Rhodothermota; class Rhodothermia; order Rhodothermales; family Rhodothermaceae; genus Rhodocaloribacter; species Rhodocaloribacter sp. Next base: position 15,137 of record NZ_JBWOPL010000041.1, read on the forward strand.
GGGGCGTGGACCGGAGCCTGCTCGAAGCCGCCGCCGACCTCGGCGCGCCCCCGGCGATGACGTTCCGGCGCGTGGTGCTTCCGCTCCTCCGTCCCTCGCTCGTGAGCGCCTCGCTGCTCGTCTTCATGGTGTCGATGGCCTCGTTCACGGCCCCCCTCCTCTTTGCCGGGACGGACAACTTCCTCACGCTCCAGATCTACAACTACAAGACGAACGGCGACCTCGAGCTCTCCGCCGCCGTCTCGACGGTGCTCACGCTCATCTGCCTCGTCTTCCTCCTCCTGATCGAGTTCGGTCCTCGCCGGGGGAGCGGGACGGGCGCGGCCAAAGGCGCTTCGCCGCCGCCGTTGCCGGTGCGGAGCGGGTGGGGGCGTGCGCTGGCGCTGACGGGCGCGGGGCTGCTGATCCTCTTCCTCCTCCTGCCCATCGCCACCATCGTGCTCATCTCCTTCGCACAGGAGGGCAGCTGGACGTTTCAGATCTTCCCCGAACGATACACCCTGGCCAACTACCTCGACCTCATCGCCGATCCGGACGTGCTTCAGCCGATCCTCAACAGCCTGCGCATGGCCGCCCTCGCCACGGCGGCGAACGTGGTCTTCGGCGTGGCCGCGGCGCTCTTCATCACCAAAGGCAAGGTGGCCGGGCGCACCCTCGTGCGTCTGCTTACGGCGCTTCCGTTCGCCATCCCCGGCACGGTCATCGCGGTCAACCTCATCCTCACCTTCAACGCGCCGTCGGCCCTCAGCTTCGGGCAGATCCTCGTCGGGAGCTTCTGGATCCTGCCGCTGGCCTACTTCGTGCGCAACGTCCCGCTCGTCGTCCGCGCCACGACGGCGGCGCTCGAAGGCTTCGACGACCGTCTCAGCGAAGCCTCCGCCGACCTCGGGGCGCCCTTCTTCACCACGTTCCGGCGCGTCGTCCTCCCCGTGATCGGCCCCGGCATCCTGGCCGGCACGCTCCTGACGTTCGTGGCCGCGCTCGGCGAGTTCGTCTCCTCGATCATGCTCTACGTCTTCGACAACCGTCCCATCAGCGTCGAGATTCTGGCGCAGCTCCGCATCTACGACTTCGGTGCGGCGGCGGCCTACAGCGTCTTCCTGATGCTCATGATCGCCCTCTCGACGCTTCTCGTGCGCCGCATGGGCACGCCGCGCGCCTCCGTCGCCGAGATTTTCTGAGGCGGGCACTTCCACCTCGGTGCTTTTTTCAATTCTTCCCGAAGGCCGTCTCGCCGGTACGTCCGCGATCCGTATCTTGACGCCCGTGCGTGACATCATTGGACTCTACCGAGGGCTTTCATGAAAATCACTGTGATCGGCGCGGGCGCCATCGGGTCCGCCATCGCGTATGACCTGGCGCATCGGGCGGAAGTGACGCAGGTGCAGGTGTGCGACGCCCATGCCCGGTCCCTCCGGAGGCTGCACGACACCGTCGAAAGCCCCAAGCTGCATTCCTACCAGGTAGACGCGCGCGACCAGAACGTGCTGCGTCCGATCCTCGAAGGCAGCGCGTGCGTCATCGGCTCGGTGTCCCCGCAGATGAACCCGGCGCTCGCCCGGCTGTGCCTGGAACTGGGCATCCATTTCTGCGACCTCGGCGGCAACGACGATATCGTCCGCGAGGAGCTCGCGCTCGACGAAGAGGCGAAGGAGCGGGGCATATGGATCGTGCCGAACTGCGGCCTTGCGCCGGGGCTCATCAACATCCTGTGCCTGCTGGGCGTCAGCCAGTTCGACGCCGTCGAGGCCGCCTACCTGCGCGTGGGCGACGTGCCGCTCCACCCCGAGCCGCCGTTCAACTTCCGGATCTCCTGGTCGGCCAACAAGGTCATCGACGACTACACGAACCCCGTCCACCGCATCGAGGAGGGAGACCTCCAGCTGTGCGAGCCCCTGACGCACCTCGAGCGCATCCACTTCGGCGGCTTCCGCACCCTCGAAGCCTTCTGCACGGCGGGCAGCCTGGCCCTGCTCGCCGAAGCCCTCGTGGGCCGGGTCCGAACGCTCGACCACAAGACCGTACGGTGGCCCGGCCACGCCCATCAGATGAGCTTCCTCCTGGGCCTCGGCTTCGGCGAACGGCGCACCATCGACGTGCGCACACACCTGACCTACCGCGACGTGCTCGTCCGCCGCATGACCCAGCGCCTCGGCGGCGATCACGAGGATGCCGTGCTCATGCGCGTGGTCATCCACGGCGAACTCGAGGGCCAAAAGACGTCGCTCGTCTACGAGATGATCGACCGGTACGACGAGACGCAGAAGCTCACCGCGATGAAGCGGTGCACGAGCATCCCCACCGCCACGGTGGCGCTCATGCTCGCCTCCGGACAGGCGCCCGGCAGCGGCGCCGCCCCGCCGGAGCTCGTGGTGCCGAAAGCCATGTATTGCGGCCTGCTCATCGAGCGCGGCCTCACCATCACCTCGACCTGGCGCGACGGCTACGTGGACGTGCGGAAGCCGGAAGGCTGAGAGGCGCGGAGCGGGCAGACGACCGGGGGTGCAAAACTAAGGGCCGGGACCTCACCCGTAGGCCCGGAGCACGGCCCCGTTGAGCGCCGCTCCGGCGTCGGTGCAAAGATACCGGCACAGCGCCACCAGGTCGCCGGCGTCGACGCCGGGCGGGTCGTCGTCGGCATAGCGAATGAACGACGGGGCGACGGCGTGCGCCGTCAGGCCCTCGGCTGCGAACTCCTCCGCCACGGCTTCGACCAGACGAATGATCCCGGCTTTGGCGGCGGAATAGGCCGCCTGCCCGGCGCGCCCCCGGTCGGCGCCCTGCCCCGAGGCGATGCCGATGAGCCGCCCGGAGCGCCCGCGCATGACCCCCGCCGCCGCGCGGAAACACAGAAACGCCGAGGTCAGGTTCACCCGCATGACCCGCTCCCAGTCCATCGCCGAGGTTTCCAGGAAGGGCCGCCCCTCCCACATGCCGGCGGTGTGAATGAGCGCGTCGAGCCTGCCGAAGCGCCGGGCGATCTCCTCGAAGCACGCCGTCACGCGTTCCTCCTCGGTCACGTCGGCGACGAAAACCGCCGCAGCGCCCGGCAGCGTTTCCGGCGCTTCCCGCACGAGGGCGGCCACCGTCGCACCGTGGGCTTCGAAGCCGCACACCATGCGCCGTCCCAGCCGTCCGGCAGCCCCGGTGATGGCGACGACCTTGCCTTCAAGCGTGTCATGCGCTGGTTTTTTCATCGTGATGAATTGATAAAGATAATATTTTCAGTATTTCACGCACTCCGATCTGCCTGCGAAACGGTCACCCGACCCTGCGTCACCCGGTCCGGGCGCGTGCCATTCAGCCTCCGGACGACGTATGATCGGCGACAATGCGCCAGCCTGCGGGCCGTTTTTCGAAGAGGAGCGTAAAGAGGCCGCCGGCGTCCTCGTAAGCGCCGCCGCGCGTCAGATGCCATCGCCCGAAAACCGTTGTCCAGCGGGGCGAGAGCACGCGGACCTCCAGGCTGTCGAACGTGAGCCTGCCCATGGCCTGCCGATCGGGATACGTCTTGAGATAACGGTCGCGCGTGGTCTGCCAACCGCGCCGCACGGTTCCGCCGGAGGCGAAGCGAAGCGAGTCCGTGCGGGCATAGCCCTCCATGAAGGCTTCGACGTCGCCCCGATTCCACGCGTCGACCTGCCGCCGGAGCACCTCGCGCACCGCGCGCTCCGCATCCTCCGCGTCGAAGGCGGGCTCCGGCGTCGGGTTCCGGCAAGCGAAGGCGGCGAGCAGGACGAGCGACAGCAAAGCGAGGCGCGCGCCCCACAGCCGCGCGCCCAACGTTAACGTTTCCATGAGCGTGACCGATATTTTCAGGGTGCTCCCGTGCCGGACGCATTGGGCGTCGCGTCCCCGGCGCGTGTATGATACGAAAGTCACCCTTTCGAAAGGAAGAGGCAAGCGCGCGGATCCACGGTCACGAACCAAGAACAAAAGCCCGACGACAGGGTTTAGAAGGGCTGCCGTCCTCCCCCTCCCTGCCGTATTGAATATCTACCGTATATGCAAGGCGCGCATTTTTTCTCTTGAAGCATACCGGCGCAACGATTAGCTTTCCGATCCGTGCCTCTTGCGAAGCCTGTGCACACCCCGCAGATAAGAATGGGAAAGGGCGGGCGCCCCGCTTTCCGAAGACCCAATCCAGAGATCGCGTATACGCACTTCTTGATACGAACCTGACAAGAGCCGGAGACTCCCGATGCGTCGCCCTCTGGCGTAGGCGCAGCGGATTCCGTCCATCCTCGGCAATTGTTTTCAAAGAAGTTTAACCCGACTCAGGCTTCGTGCGATCGAACTCTCCCCTCGTCTCAGGCGCCGGTAGGCCCGCGCGGGCGCACCCGGCGCGGTTTTTCGCGGCGTTGTCGCTCGGCGCGCTCGTGCTGCTGGCTGCGCTCTCCGGCGGCGCCGCGCCCGGCCGGTTTGCGGCGGCGTTGCCCGGGCAGGGTTACGTCGCGCGCGCCGACACCGACACGGTGCACGTGGCGTTGCCGGACGTGCTCCCGGAGGCGCTCCTCGACGACTCGCTCCGCTCGGATTCCCTGCAGACCGACTCCACGGCCGTCCCGCCCGACACGGGCCTCGTCAGGAAATACCTCCCGGGCTTCCGACGGGATCGCCCCTCGGCCGCGCTCTTCCCTCGCCGCCGCCGTCCCCTCTCGCTCAGCCTCGGTCGCCAGTGGCAGCACCAGATCTTCCTCGACTCTACCGAGCAGCGGTTCATCGTGCGGGAGCGCATCAGCGACCTGGACGTGCGCGAGCCCCTCACGCTCGACTTCGGCACGTACCAGAGGGAGCGTCTCCGGTACGGCCTCGAAAAGAACTGGCGCGAGCTCTACGACCAGCGTTCCCGCCTCCGCGAGCAAAAGCGACGCGGCGGCCTCGGGCTGAACATCGTCGTCCCCGGCGGGCGCAACAGCGCCTTCACCACCATCTTCGGCAAGAACGAACTCGACCTCCGCGTCAACGGACAGGCCGACATCAAGGCCGGCTTCGACTATCGCAAGAGCGACCAGCAGGTGGCCCTTACCGGGCGCGCCTCCCAGCTCAACCCCGACTTCAAGCAGGACCTCCGCCTCGGCATCACCGGCACCATCGGCGACAAGCTCCGCATCGACGTCAACTACGACTCGAACAACCAGTTCGACTATCAGAACCAGATCAAGCTGCAGTACACCGGCTACGAGGACGAGATCATTCAGAAGATCGAGGCCGGGAACGTCTTCCTTCAGACGCCCTCGTCGCTCATCCGGGGCGGGCAGAGCCTCTTCGGCATCAAGAGTGAGTTTCAGGTCGGCGGCCTGTATCTGACCACGGTGATGAGCCAGCAGGAGGGCCAGTCGAACAGCCTCAACATCGAGGGCGGCTCCGAGACGACCCCCTTCGACCTCAAGCCGACGGACTACGACGAGGACGTCCACTTCTTCGTCAGCTACTATTTCCGAAACCGCTGGGAGGATGCGCTCTCCGATCCTCCGAACATCCGCGTGGCCAACGGCTTCGAACGCATTGCCGAACTCGAGCTATGGAAGCTCCAGCCGACGACGCCGGAGGAGGAGAACGTGCGGCAGGCCGTAGCGCTCGTGGATCTGGGCGAGGACCCGCGCCTGCTCGAAGAGGCCAATGCGTTCACCGAGGCCATCCTGCCCGACCCGCTCACGGACCAGTATGGCGACCGGGGCGAACCCGTCAATCCCGATGAGCTCGACACCCAGCTCCGCGACGGGCAGAAGGCCGCGCCGGCCTCGTACCTCGAAGACGTCAAGGGCCTCACCGGCTCCGACTTCCAGGTCGGGCGTTTCAAGAAGCTCGAACGCGGGCGCGACTACACCGTGGACGAGGTGCTCGGCTACGTCACGTTGAAGCAGCGCCTGCTCGAGAACGAGGCCCTTGCCGTGAGCTATCGCTACATCGCCAACGGGCGCGCCGTGCAGATCGGCGACTTCTCGACGGACACCGGCGGCTCGGGCGGCGGGCAAAACGAGGACAAGCTGGTGCTCAAGCTGCTGCGTCCGGTGCAGCTCCGACAGCCCGCGCCGGAGAACGACTTCAACCCCGCCGTGTGGTATCTCCAGCTTCGCAACATCTATCGTTTCCCCGGCGCCGGCATCAACCCGACCAACTTCGAGCTCCAGGTCTTCTTCGAGCCCCCCGGAAAGACCGCCGCCAAGACGCTCCCCGGCGTGGGCGGGCAGGCCACGCTGCTCCAGCTGCTCGGCCTCGACCGGCTCAACGAGGACCAGGCCCCGCGTCCCGACGACCGCTTCGATTACCTCGTCAACTACACCATCGACCCCGGCAATGGACGGCTCATCTTCCCTTACCTCGAACCTTTCGGCGCCCGCATCGACCAGTTGATCGAGCAGAGCGGCGGCACGGCCCAGGAGAAACAGCAGAAAAAGGACCTGTTCGTCTTTGAGAGCCTCTACACCCAGAAAAAGACCAACGCCCGGCGGGACACACAGCTGGACGTCTACCGCATCCGCGGATCCTATCAGGGATCGGTGCAATCCTTCTACGACCTCCGCGCCTATGCCGGCCTCGTGCCCGGCTCGGTGCGCGTCACCTCCGGCGGCACCCCGCTCAACGAAGGCGCCGACTTCGTGGTGGACTATCAGGGCGGAACGGTCACCATCACGAACCCGGCCTATCTTACCGCCGGGCGGGACATCGACATCCAGTATGAACAAAACTCGTTCTTCAACCTCCAGAAAAAAACCCTCCTCGGCCTCCGGGCCGACTACACCCTGAGCGAGAACTTCGGCCTCGGCGCCACCGTCATGCGCATGAGCCAGAAGTCCCCCATCGACAAATACCGCATCGGCGAAGAGCCCATCCAGAACACCATCTGGGGCCTCGACGGGTCGTTCAAACTCGAACCCCGCTGGCTCACGCGCGCCATCGACTTCCTGCCCCTCATCCAGACGAAAGCCCCGAGCTCGCTCGCCGTCACCGGCGAGTTCGCCCAGCTCCGCCCGGGAGCGAGCGAGACCATCGCCTTCCGCCGAACGCAGGATGAGTTGAAAAAAAACGGACAGAATTTCGCTCCCGACGAGCAAAACGGCATCTCGTACATCGACGACTTCGAGGGCTTCGAGAACACGTTCTCCCTCAAACAGCCGGGCTCCTGGCAACTGGCTTCCCCCCCGGACTCCATCGGCGTCATCGACCGGGACGGCCTGCAGACCGATGCCCGCTCGGACTCGCTTCGCACCACCTGGCGCGGCTCCTTTGGATGGTACGCCATCAACGCCAACATGCTGCGCGAGCTCGAAGGCGTGCCCGTCTTCAACCCCGAGGCCGTCGACATCGTGCAGATCCGCGACGTCTTCCCCAACCGCGACACCCGCGCCGAGATCGACCAGACCCTGCAGACGCTCGACCTCTATTTCAACCCCTCCGAGCGCGGACCCTACAACTACACGACCGACCTCCAGAATTTCCTGAACAACCCCAGGGAGGCCTGGGGCGGCATGGCCCAGCGCCTGCCCGAAGGCTTCACGGACTTCAGCCTGAAAAATATCGACTTCGTCGAGTTCATCATCCGCCCCTTCCCGGAGACCAACTCGGGCGACGCCGGGCGCGACGCCAAGCTTTACGTGGACCTCGGGTCGATCTCGGAAGACGTCCTGCCCGACGAAAAGCTCAACAACGAGGACGGCCTCTCGCTGACGGAATTCCCTCCGAACAGTGTGGCGCCCTGGGGACGCCTGCCCAACGGCACGCAAAACAGCGCCGTGGACATCGACGACGCCACGAACCGCACCGAAGACCTCGGCCTCGACGGCCTCGCCTCGTACGCCACAGACGGCACGTACTCGCTGACCGAGCAGGAGCACTTCCGCAGCTTCCTCGACGCCATCGACGTCGGCGGCGATGCCCGCTATCGCGCCGAGGTCGAGAAGGCCAGGCTCGACCCCTCCGGCGACGACTATCACTATTTCGCCAACAGCCGTTTCTTCGACGACACGCAGCTCTTCCCCGGGCGGGCTACGTTCCAGCAGCGCTTCACCCGGTGGTTTGCCGGGCACGAGCTGAACGCTTTCGAAGCGCAGAACAAGCTGGCCAACAACACCACCGTCAAGCGCGGCAACTCGCGCTACCCCGACTCGGAAGACCGCAACCTGAACTCGGCCATCGACACCGAAAACAGCTATTTCCAGTACGAGATCCCCTTGAGCAAGGCCGTGCTCGACTCGCTGGCCGCGCCCGACCGCGTGGACGACTACGTCGTGGGCGAGATCATCGACAAGGAGAACGACCGGCGCACCGGCTGGTACCAGATCCGCATCCCCGTGCAGAAATACACGCGGCGCGTGGGCGACATCCGGGACTTCAGCCTCATCGAGTCGATCCGCCTGTGGACGACCGGCCACCAGGCGCCCGTCACGATCCGCTTTGCCACGCTCGAACTCGTCGGCAGCCAGTGGCAGAAGTCGGAGCAGATCACGCTCGAACACGAGACGCCGGCCGACACGCTCACCAACCAGACCCGGCTGACGATCTCCAGCATCAACAACGAGGAAGACGCCATCTACCTCTCGCCGCCGGGTGCGATCATCAGCCGGACGCGCCTGGCCAGCGGCGGCATCCAGAACGCGCGGGAGCAGGCCCTCATCCTTCGCACGGAGAACCTGCGGCCCGGCAAGCAACGCGCCATCTTCCGCACGTACAACCAGGGCCTCGACCTGCTCAAGTACTCCAACCTCCGCATGTTCGTCCACATGCACGGGCAGACGGCGGACGGCGTCGATCTCTCGACGCTACCCAAAGAGGTCGCCCGCGAGAAGGTGCGGCTTTTCGTCCGGCTCGGCGCAAACGAGACGAACGACTATTACGAATACGAGCAGCCCCTCTCGCCCAGCAGTGAGACCGCCGGAGACGCCGATCAGCTCTGGCAGACCAACCAGGACTTCAACGGCGAGATCCGCGACCTCAACTCGATGAACCTGGTGCTCGGCGCGCTCAACCAACTCAAGGTGACCCGCGACCGTCTGGCCTTTCCCACCGACAGCACCTTCTGGAACGTGCTCGGCGACAGCCTCGTCGCGACCGATGCGCCCGACGCCGAGACGTTCGCCCCGCCGGGCACGCGGCTGGCCATCCGGGGCACGCCGTCGCTGAGTCGCATCAACACCATCGTCATCGGCATCCGCAACGCCGCCGACTCGACGAGCACCGCCTTCGAAGACATCCTCGAAGACGTGACGCTCTGGGTGAACGAGCTGCGCGTCTCCGGTTACGACGAGCAGAACGGCTGGGCCGCGCTCGTCAATGCCGATTTCAAGCTGGCCGATCTCGCCCGCATCAAAGCAAACTTCCAGCAGCAGACCGACGGCTTCGGTTCGCTTTCGAGCACCCTCGACGAACGCGAGCAAAACAGGCTCTCGAACTGGAGCGTCACCACCGAATTCAACGCCGACAAACTCATTCCCGAGCGCTTCGGCTGGTCGATCCCTATCTCGCTTCAGCTGCAATCGAACAATTCCCGACCGCGCTTCTCGCCCACCCGCGGCGACGTCCGCCTCAACGAACTGCTGGCGCAGATCGACGAGCGGGAAGACCTCACCGCCGAGGAGAAGGCGCTCGAGAAACAACAGGCGATCGAGTCGGCGGAAACGCGCAGTTTCACCCGCTCGTTCACGACGCGCATCGGCAAACAGGGCTCGCGCTCCGGGCTCTTGCGCACGACGCTCGACGGACTCGCCCTCACCTATTCATATACCGACACCGACGCGCGCAACCCCTCGCTTCAGATCAACGACTCGTGGCGCTGGTCGAGCACGCTCAGCTACCGGCTCAACGTGCGGCGGCCCAAAACCGTCCGCCCCTTCTGGTTCCTCGGCGACGTGCCGATCGTGGGCATCCTCGGAGACCTTCGGTTCAACTATCTCCCGCAGTCCCTCTCCGCTTCAGGAACGGCCTCCCGCAGCTTCACGCAAACCCGGGATCGCCCGCTCGCCGTCAATGCCGTGGCCGGCGAGACGTTGCCCGAACCCGTCGCCTTCCCGCTTCGGGAAAAGCAATCCTTCACGCACAACCGCAGCTTCCAACTGCAATACAACCCGTTCGGCTTCCTCAACCTGAGCCTCGACATGACGACCAACCAGAGCCTCAACGCCATCGGCGTGGACACGCTCTTCAGCGTCGTCACCCAGGACAGCACGGGGGCCCTCGAGACGTTCGAAGGCCTTTCGCTCGAGGAAGCGCTGGCGCAGGGCGTGGTGACCGAAGCGGACCTGGACAATAACGCTTTCCAGATCGAGCGTCTTCGGGTGCGCCCCGCTGGAGAAGTCTTCGGAAAATTCCTCAAAGGGGTCGAGGGCGTCCGCACCGAACGTCATGAACAGCGTTTCTCGGCCACGTTCCGACCCCAGTTTGCGCGGAGCCAGGCCCTGAACTGGCTCAACATTCAGGACGTCAACTACAGCGCCCAGTTCTCCTGGCAGAACGGTCCGGTGGGGCGCAACACGGGCGCGAACGTCTCGAACCAGTTCGACCTGCGAGGAGGCATCACGCTGCGCATTCAGGAGTTGTGGCGCAAATTTGCTTTCTATCGCAACCTGGAAGAGGCGCAGCGCGAGGCCGACGCGGCCAAGCAGGCCGAAAATCGCCGGCGCGAAGAGGAACGCAAACGACTCGAACAGCTGAAGAAAGAGCGGGAACGCCTGGCCAAAAACAAGGAAAAAGCGGGGGAAGAGACGCAGACCGGGGAAGAAGCACAGGCCGGAGAAGAAGCACAGGCCGGAGAAGAGACGAAAGCCGCAGGAGAAGCCGGGGACGACGCGCAGGTGGAGGAAGAGAAAAAGGGCGGTGGTCTCTCGCTGCCCTTGCCCAGCCCCGCCTCGCTGCTGCGGCGCCTGGTGCTGGCCGTCACCGGCATCCGGGACCTGAACATCACGTATTCCGGCACGCGCAGCGCCAGTTCGACCAACGTGGGCAGCTTCGCCAACGACAGCGCGGCGGTGTCTTCCCCCTGGAGCATCTTCGACGCCTTCAAGGGCAAGGGACCGTCGCTGCGCTACCGCTTCGGCCTCGAACGGGAGATCGGGCTCCAGAACCGCCTCATCGATCCGACGCTGCAGGTGTCCGACCAGTTCAACAACTCGAACCGCATCCAGGGGCGCACGACGCTCAACCCGAGCCAGGCCCTCCAGATCAACCTCAACTGGAACGTGGACTGGACCGAAGGGCGCACCCTCACCTACCGCCAGATCGCCGGCCTCGACTCGGTCGACATCACGCAGACCCTCGGCGGCAACAACCGCGCCTCGGTCTGGACCTTCGGGGCCTCGTACCTTGACCTGTTCCAGCAGCAGCTCGAAACCTATCAGCGCGACCTCGCCGCGCAGCTCGACCCGAATGCGCCCGTCCTCGGCGACGAGGACGGCAACGGGCGCGTCGTGCTGACGAACCAGACCGTCGCCGACGATTTCCGCACCGCCTTCACATCCGGCCTCGGCCCGCTCGACGGGCGGGGGCTGCTGCCCTTCCCCATGCCCACGTGGAACATCAACTACACCGGTCTCTCGAAATGGCCCCTCCTCCGGAGCCTCGTCCAGAGCATGACGGTGCGACACGGCTATAATGCCGACTACAGCAGCGACTTTCGCACGAACACCGCGGCCGTCGGCGGCGACTCCCTCGCCACGTTCGACCTCGGCACGCGCCGCATCTCCTTCCGCATCCCCGAGACACAGGCGGGCACCATCCGCATCAACGAACGATACCAGCCGCTCGTCGGCCTCGACGTCAGTTGGAAAGGACGCATCCAGACCAACGTCACCTATAACAAGAGCAACACGTACTCCCTGAGCACGAGCAACTTCGAGGTCAGCGAAAACAAGACGAGCGAGATCTCGTTCACGGCCAGCTTCCAGAAGACCGGTCTCAAGATCCCGTTCCTCGGCGGCAAGCGACTCAACAATCGCGTCAGCCTCAGCCTGACCGTCTCCCGCTCACAGACGAGCGACCGGCGCTTCTCGCTCCGCCGCGCGCTCACACAGGCCATCGACGAAACCGACACGTTCGTCCTCGAAGACGCCGTCTCCGGAGACAACGTCTCCCTCGTGACGGCCCACACCCGCCTGACGGTCTCCCCACAGATCTCGTATCAGTTCAGCAATCGCGTCACGGCCAACTTCACGCTGCGCTATGAGAAGTTCGACAGCGAGGACAGCCGCCAGCCCTCGGCCGTCAACATTCAGGGCAATTTCAACATCCGCGTGAACATCCAGAACTGAGCCGGGGCCCGGATCTCCGCGCGAACCGACCCGCCCGATGCGCGTACACGCCGCGAGTCTTTTTGCCGGATCCCCAGCAAGGTCCGTGAGCCTATGACGACGAACGCAAAGGAGCCCATGACGCGCACGAACCGGGAACACGTGGTCGTCTGCCACCTCGGCCGTATGGCGTACGCCCCCGCGTGGGAGCTTCAGCGCCGGCTGCAGACCCGGCTGATCGCGGCCAAGCGGGAAGAGCCGCCCGAGGCGCCGCCGCACGTGATGCTCCTCGTCGAGCATCCACCGGTCTATACCCTCGGCAAAAACGGCGACGCCGCGCACCTGCTTCTCTCCGAAGAGGCCCTCGCCGCGCGCGGCGCGACCTTCTTCCGCATCGACCGGGGCGGCGACATCACCTTCCACGGCCCCGGGCAACTCGTCGGCTACCCCATCCTCGACCTCGACCGCTTCTTCACCGACATCCACCGCTACCTCCGTGAGCTTGAAGAAGCCGTCATCCGCACCTGCGCCGACTACGGCCTCGCGGCAGGGCGCATCGCCGGGCGCACGGGCGTGTGGATCGGGCCGGACGACAAGGGCCCCGAACGGAAGATCTGCGCGATGGGCATCCGGTCGAGCCGCTGGGTAACCATGCACGGCTTTGCTTTCAACCTCAACACCGACCTCGGCTTCTTTTCTCACATCATCCCCTGCGGCATCACCGACCGGGGCGTCACGTCGCTGGCCGCCGAGCGGGGCGAGCCCGTCGACGAGGCCGAAGTGCGCCGGCGCGTCGTCGCCCACTTTGCCGAACGCTTCAAGGCCCGGACCACCATCCTCGAAGCCGAAGAAGCTCGCATTTTTCTGAGCGCCTATCTTGAAGCGGAAATCACCGTATGATAGATTTGTGCCCGACTGGAGCACAACATAAACGCTTCTGCCGTATCTTGGCCCCTGCTTCCTCCGCGTCCGAGACGCATGGTTGTTCGTATCCCGCCTGAACCGGTAGCTGAAAACCGCCTTTGACCATGACCCCTTTCGACCTCGACGCATTCACCCTCCGGCTGATCGCCGAAACGTTGTTCTTCGATGAGGAATACGGGGCCCTGGGCAACCTGAGCCTGATCGACGAGCGCGCCGCCAAAGAGCGCTTCATCGCCTCGTACGTGCCGGACGACGGGATTTTCGTGGTGGAAGAAGCCACCGACTGGGAAGCCTACACGCCCGACGAAGAGGACGACATCGGCTATGCCCTCGCCGTGGACAGCACGGAGCACGGAGCCTACGACACCCCCACCGAGGTCGCCGAGGTCCTGCTGGGGCTTGCCCGGGAGCACAACCTCTCGCCGAGCATCACCCTGCTCTTCGAAGAAGACCAGACGGCCTGAGTCAGCGGACGGCTGCGGCCCAGACCAGCAGGGCCCATCCTCCGATGAAAGCGACCCCGCCCAGCGGCGTCACGGCGCCCCACCACCGCGTATCGGTCAGCACCAGCACGTAGAGGCTTCCCGAGAACAGCACGATGCCGGCCATGAAGAGGTATCCCGCTCCGCGCACCTGCCATGTCGGCCACTGCGAGGCCAGCCATCCGACCAGCAGCAGCGCCAGCGCGTGATACATCTGGTACCGCACCGCCGTCTCGAAGGTCTGCAACCGCGTCGGCGTCAGGCGATCGGCCAGAGCGTGCGCGCCGAAAGCACCCGCCATCACGCCCAGACCCGCCGCCACGGCCCCGATAAGCACGAATACCCGCATACGATTCCTCTCAAACGTCTTTTCCGGAATGCTCCATGAGCAGGCGAAACGAACACCGGCCAAGTTCAGACTTCCGGCCTCCAAGGTCAAGTCCCCCGCCGGAAGACAGGATGCATGCGTGAACGGCCCGACCTGCGTGTATGCCCGCTCCGAGAAGGCCGGTCCGTTCCTTCCCCTCAAAACGACGTTCTCAGAGTTGACAGATTGAAAGGCTAGGTTCTATATTCATTCTCTAGAACGTGTATCTTGGAGGATAATATCGTATCGTAAGGCTTCTCACCTCAGGATCGACCCGAAAGGTTTCGCCACAACGCTTCGCTGCATCCAACCCTTGACCCGCGAAGTGCATCCGTGTTGAAGGTGAGGTGAAGACCCGTTCGATCCGGCCATCTGTCGGAAAGAAGCACACCGCCGCCACCGGATCCCGTTCTCATGTGACGACACACTGCGATCCCGGCTCCGTACCTCCCGAGCCCGGGACAACAGCTCACCCATTGCGACATCACACAAGCTCACGGATTTTACCCTTTAGGATCCTTTGACCCGCACCAGCTCAAGGAGGCCGCTCATGAAGGCACAGCGTAGTGTTGTAAAGTGGTTTGACGCCAAGAAGGGCTATGGCTTCATTCTCAATCCGAATCAGGGCCCGGACATCTTCGTACACTATTCTCAGATCGTCACCGACAAGCGCTTCAAAACGCTCCACACCGGCGAGATCGTGGAATATGAGTTGCACGATGGAGAGAAAGGGCCGCATGCCCACAGCGTGAAGGGCACGAACGAGGTGGTTCGCCCTTCGGTCGATCCCTCGCTCGTAGTCGCCTCGCTCAACCAGGAAAGCCCCTCACTGGAGAACTTGACCCAGCCGCTCTCGGTCCCGACGGATTCCGCCTAGGCGCGTTGTTTTTCGCCGGGTCAAGACCTATCTTTCCGCAAACCTCCTGACGGGCTTTTCCCGCCTGCAAAGGGGCACCGAGCTGCCGGTAAGTGCCGGCGGCTTTTGTTTGCGTCTCCCTCAACCATGCTCTTGCTATGGCGTTTGTTTTCTCGGACACCGACATTGAGCGGATTGCGTCGGTGCTGGGGGTCACGCCCATACGGGACGGCTCTCTGGCCCGCTTCGAACTTCACGACGCGCAGAGCGGGCGCAGCCTCACGCTGGAAATAAAGATGACGCTGGAGCTGCCGCCGGAGACGGGGTTCGAGGGCCCGTCGAATCTCGTCTCGATCTACGCCGCCAGCTCTTTCCTCCAGTTGCAGAACTGCACCGGCTTCCTGGCCAGCAAAGAACTCGGCGAGGTCATCTTCGTCGCCAAGCAGGGCGGCCTCACCAACGGCCTCGTGATCGAACGCGAAGCCGGGTGCTCGCTCTACGCCAACGTTGACGATCGGCTGCTCTCGGCGGACTTCACGCAGTTGCCGCCGGAGATGATCATGAGCGCCGTCGCCCTGTCGATGACCGAATCGCTCTTCGGCGACCTCGGGTGAGCCCGCGCCGCGCAAGCGCATCCGCCGCATGACGACCACCCCCGACCTTCCCGACGTCCGGCTCGTCATCGCCCAGGCCCATCCCACCCGCCGCGTCGCCGAGGCCCCGCTCGAACGCCTCGCCCGCCTGATCATGCGCGCCGAGGGCATCCCGTGGCGCTACCTCGGCATCATCCTCACCGATCACGCCCACGTCCTCGAACTCAACCGCGCCTTCCTCGACCACGACTATCACACGGACGTCCTCTCGTTCGACCTCAGCGCCGACACGCCCGACGAACCCCTCTCCGGCGAGGTCTACGTCGACCTCGACACCGCCGCCGAGCGTCATGCCGAATTCGACGCAACCTTCGAGGAAGAGGTGCGACGATACGTGGCCCACGGCTTGCTTCACCTGGCCGGTTACGAGGACGCCACCCCGGACCAAAAAGCCGCCATGCGCGCGCTCGAAGACCGTTATCTCGCCGCCCTCGACCGCCCCGCGCCCGACCTCGATAAAAAATAGCCGCCGCCGTTGACAATCCGCCCGGGATTGATTACAAAAAGGGTAGCGCGCATCGCAGGTGGATGAGCACGAGAACCGGGACGCAATTTTCGTTTATGGCACCTCTCCCCGCCCCGTCGTTCTCTGTCTCCCTCCTCGCGAAAACCGCCGACAGCCGCATCATCACCGCGTTCTTTTCCACAATGCTCTCACAAGGTTGCGAGGAAGGTCTATGCAAACCAGAATCACCGCACGCCATTTCCGAGCTCACCCGAAGCTTCGCCAGTATGCTTCGGATCGTCTTGCCAAACTGGAACGCTACTACGACGGCATCACCTTTGCGCACATCGTGCTCGCCAGAAACAGCGGGCACACGCAGGGAGAGTATGCCGAAATCACCCTCAACGTCTATCGTCAAAAACTGGCCGCCGAAGAAACCGCCGGCACGCATGAAGAAGCCATCGATCGGTGCGTAGAGCGCTTGCGTCGCCAGATCGTGAAATACAAAGCCAAGCTGCGCGACAACAGCAAAGACGTCCACCGGTAACGGCCCTGCCTTCACGGCCGGTTTTTCGCGCGTCGTCAGGCCATTTTTCGCAGGGCTTCGACGACGCCCTTCACGTGGCGGGCCGTCTGCATGATATAGAAATGAATGCAGGGCGCCCCTGCGTCCATGAGCTCCTCGCACTGCCGAACGGCCCATGCTGCCCCGATCTCCGGCGCCTCGGCGTCGGGCGCAGCCTCGATTTCGGCAGCGAGTTCCTCCGGCACCTCTACGTGAAACCGGCTCGGCAGCGCCCGCAATTGCCGTTTGCTCGTAAGCACCTTCAGTCCCGGAATGATTGGAACCGTGATGCCCGCTTCCCGGCAAAGGTCCACGAAACGGAAGAAATGCCGGTTGTCATAAAACATCTGCGTGGTGACGTAGTGCGCGCCGGCATCCACTTTTTTCTTGAGGTTGAGGATGTCCCACTTCAGGTTCGGCGCTTCGAAATGCTTCTCCGGATATCCCGCCACGCCGACGCAAAAGTCCGTCGGCGCGGCGTCGATGAGTTCTTCGAGATAGTGCCCCCGGTTCATCTCGGCGATCTGGCGAACGAGGTCGATGGCGTATTCGTTGCGGGAACGGTTGCGGGGGATCGGTTTGTCGAAGCCGATGTCGTCGCCGCGGAGGGCCATCACGTTATGGATGCCCAGGTAGTTCAGTTCGATGAGGGCGTCCTCGGTCTCCTCGCGCGTGAAGCCGCGGCAGAGCAAGTGCGGCACGGTCTCGACGCCGAAGCGGCCCCGGATGGCGGCGCACAACCCGAGCGTGCCGGGGCGCTTCCGCTTGACGATCCGCCGCCACGTCCCGTCGGGCCGTTCTTCATACTGCACCTGCGCCGAATGGCTCGTCATGTCGATAAAAGGCGGCTCGAACGCTATGAGTTCTTCGACGATTTCCATAATCTCCCCCACGGATCCTCCGCGCTTCGGCGGGATGATCTCATACGAGATCAGCGTCTCCGTGGCGCGATCCAGCAATTCGATGACTTTCATTCGCGGGCGATTTTCGTTTTCAGCGCTGCATCGTTAATATAGACGCAGCCGCCGGGGTATTCCGGGCGCAAAAAGCCGTTTTCTTACTTCCCTAACCCCACCATGTTCGATGATCGGGATTGTTTTTTCGACACTGGAAGAAGCGCAACCTTTTTTACAGAGATATAAGCGCGGCCGGTTCAGCGGCCTCATGGAAGGCGAGACGCTTCACGATGACCATTTGCTCGTCTCACTGACGGGGATCGGGAAGATCAAGTCCACGTTGCGCACGGAACGCATGCTACAGCGCTTCCGTCATGCGCTCGGCCTGAGCCGCGTGCTCCACATCGGCACCTGCACCTCGCTCACCGATGCGTTTGAACTGGGAGCCGTAGTGGCGGCCTCTCAGGTCTTCGAGGGGGACCGCATCGAGCTTTCCACGCCCACGTATCCGCGCATGCCCCTCGAGGTGCCCTTCCCCGACCTCCCCCGCGGCACCCTCGTCACGCAGGATCACACGGCGCAGGAGGAGACGGAGCTCAGCTACTGGCAACGCATCGCCGACATGACGGACATGGCCGGGTACGCCGTCGCCTACGTGACGGCTACGCATGGGCTTCCGTGCCACATCGTCAAGGTCGTCACCGGCCACATGCAAACGCCGGACGATCATCTGCTGCAAACCCTCTCCGACGCCCACAACACCATCGCCGATTTCCTGCTCGCGGAGATGAGCACGCTTCAGGCGGCATGACGCGCCGCCGTCGATCCTTCCGCCGGGCGCATCAGCCCATGGCCGGCGCGGCCCCGGACGGAGCGCCGGGTTCCTTTTTCCGGCGCTGCCGGTAATAGTCGAGCGAGAAACGTCCAGGTCCGAAGACGAGCAGCACGCAGAGCAGAAAAAGCACGAGGGCCGAGAGCTCGAGCGACTGCGTGGGGGCGAAGAGGCCTTCCCGCAGGTGCACCAGCGCCACCGCTCCGAACAGAATGGGCAACTGGATCAGGGCCGACAGGCGCGTGAAGAGGCCGACCGTCAGGAACAGGCCCCCGAGGAGGTGCGCCCATGTGACGTAGTAGCCGAACCAGTCCAATCCCGGCGCATCCACCAGCGTTTCCAACCTCGACGGATCGGCGAGGAAAAGCACCCCTCGCACGAAAAGTCCGATTCCCAGAAAGATGCGGATCAGGTCGGTGGCCAGAGTGTTGTGCCGCCATTGCCATTGCAGGATCTTTTGATACGGGTCGTTCATGGGTCGCTCTGGTTGATGCCGAGGATTGCGGCGCGGGTCCGGGGAAGCCCGCTCACGTGCCTTATAAATATCCACTGGCGCGGCTCTTGTCAATGGGTGCGCCGGGCAAAGGCGGCTTTTTCCGCCGGATCTCCTCGGCGAGGGCTCTTTGCGTGCACCGTCCTTGCCTCCCCGGCGCTCAACCTTCCCGCCTCACCGTTGCGCCGCGGAGATCCGGGCGGGACGGTGCGCCCTGTAACCCTTCCTTTCTCTTCACGACATATTGACAAAACCCCGGCTTTATTATACCTAGTAGGGGACGCCCGCTCATCTTCCTCTTCCCACCAATCCCAGGTGCACCATGAATGCTTCCATGACCCGACTCTCGTGGCGAGAACCTCATGAAAACTATGGCCTGGATCTCATCCGTATTTTCCTCGGTATCGCGCTTTTCATCCGAGGGTATCTGTTCATGACGGATCAGACGCTCCTCCAGGATTTCATTGCCTCGCGGGGGTTTCTGGTCGGCGGTCTCGTCATTCACTACGTCATCCTGGCGCACCTCTACGGCGGTTTCATCATGGCGCTGGGGCTGATGACCCGCGTTGCTGCCCTGGTTCAGATTCCGGTGCTCCTCGGGGCCGTCTACCTGCACCTGACCGAAGGGTTGCTGGCTCAGGGGCAATCGCTCGAATTGTCCGTACTGGTGCTCTTCCTCCTGTGCATCATCTTCGTCTTCGGTCCGGGACGCCTTTCGCTCGACTACTATTTCTTTACGTGGAAACCGGCCATCACTCCCGGCATCGAGCAGGCGCAGAACGATCACGAGCGCGCGGCAAGAAGGCTGATCATCGAGGAGACGCGGGGGCGCGCCGAACGCGAGCACTCGACGGTCGATTTCACGCAGACGGACGTCGCCGTGTTCGTCGAGCCACGGACCGAGACGAAGGCGGGCGCGCCCGTTCGAGAGACGGCCGTCGAACCCGAGGCGGCAGGCGAGCGCGTCAAACAGACGATCCGATACGCCGGCATCTTCATCTTCGCCTTCGTCCTGTTCGCCTCCCTCATCCTCATGGACATTGCCCCGATCTTCACCGAGGGCATTGCAGCCGAAGAACTGGCCGTGTTCGTCGGCGTGGTGCTTTTCATTCTGGGGCTGTTCTTCTTCGTCTATCGGAGCGCCTTCGCGAGCCCGGACGAACGCCGCCCCTGACGTCAGGCTGTTCGGCAGGCGAAAGGACCGCTCAATTCCGGCGGAGCCACAGATCTTCACGCCATTGCAGCGGGACGCCGTCCGAGTCGCCTTCATAGAACTGATAGACGACCGTCGTCCGCCGATAGCGCTGGTCCTCCCGGATGTCGCGTGCGCCCACGGGCACCGGTACGCCATGGGCCGTGGCGCGGCGGCGCTTTTCAGCGGGGTGCTGCTCCAGGGGCAACGGCTCTTCGGGATGGAGAATCCGATAGGCCGTGACGAGCGTCCAGGTAGCCATAAAGAAAAGCATCGGGACGGCTACGATGAGGAGCAAGAAATCCATGATATCGCACGGCTGCGGCAGGCCGTAGACAGGGCGGGCCACCCTGCACCGTCCGCCGGTATTCCATCAATTCCCTTTGCGCTCGGCGAGATAATTGACTATTGCATCCAGCTCTTCAGGGGTCACCTTATCATAGAAGCCGGAAGCCTGGAGCGTGCCCTTCATGACGCCCGGCGGGAAGTTCTCCGCGACGACGGCGTCCGGCTCCAGGATTGACTGGCGAATCTCCTCGGGCGTGAGGCGGCTGCCCACATCGAACAGGCTGGGGCCCACCATCACGTTGGGGTTGTCGACGGCGTGGCACGAAGTGCACATGTAGGTCTGGAGCAGCGCCGCGGCGTCGAGCGTGTCGGCCGGTGCGGCTTCCGCGTGCTCGCCTTCGGTCCTTACGGCCGCCGCGCCGGTCTCATGCCCGCCCGGCGTCGCGGGTTCGCCCGTCTCCGCGGCGGTCCCATGCCCGCCCGTGGGCGCTTCGATCTCACCCGTGGCAATCGCCGCCATGCGCTCTTCGTCCGCGATCGTCATTCGACTGACGTTGCTCAGGTCTCCCCGGAAAGCGGTGTCGAACAGGGTGAAGGTGAGAAAGACCCCCACGAAGATGACGCCGATCATCATCACGAGGGCGTTCACCTTGTTGTCGTATTTGAGCGCCATGAAGTACGTCACCACGAGCGAAGCTTTGACGGCCGCAATGCCGATGGCCACCGGAACGTTGAGCGACCCGAGGTGGACGCGGGAGATGGCGACGGTCAACAGCGTCAGGAATACCAGCGCGCCGAAGACCTTGAAGAGCGTTTCCTTCGGGACGTGGTGAATGTGGCCGTGATGGGTGGTGTGTGCGTGTGCCATGGGCTTTCGAAGTTCGGCTTGAGACGGAGGCTTTCCCGGGCGGCACAGGACCGCACGGGGGAAGGCGGAGGATCTAGATCAGATACAGGAGCGGGAAAAGGAAAATCCAGATGATGTCGACCAGGTGCCAGTAGAGGCCCGTCAGTTCGACCGGGGTGTAGTATTCACTCGAAAAGTGACCTTTGCGCGCGCGGATGATGATCCACGTAAAGACGCCCATGCCCACGAGCACGTGAAAGCCGTGGATGCCGGTCATCACGAAGTAGATGCTGAAAAACTGCGCGGCATACGGGACGTTGAACGCGGCATAATCATGGCCGTTGGCCACCCCGTGCGGCGCGAAGTTCGCCCCCGGAAAGACGCCGTGCGCAAACTTGCCCGTGTACTCGAAGTACTTGACCGTCATGAAGATCCCCGCGCATACGAGCGTGATGATCAGGTTGATGAGCAGCCCTTTTCGGTTGTCGTTCTGGATATAGTGGATGCTCAGCGCAACCGTAAGCGAGGAGGCCAGCAGCACCAGCGTGTTCAGACCACCCAGCCGCCAGTCCAGCAGCTCCGCGGACATGTCGAACACCTCCGGGTGCCATACGCGATAGACGGTGTAGGCGACGAACATCCCGCTGAAGAGCAGGATCTCCGTGATCAGGAACAGCCACATCCCCATCTTCGAAGCGTCGAACTGTTGCTCGCTCGAGACGAAGTGGTGGTGCAGATGCGGAGGATGGTGGGGCGCCTGGGCCTCCGCGTGCGCCGTTGCAGTCGTTGATGCCATAATCTTTTCGGATAGAGCCGTGTGCGAGGAAAGTCAGGAGGTGGGTCCGGCGCTTTTCAGGATCGTCTCCGGCGCGCCGTCGCCGCCGTCGCCGCTGAAGAGGTCGTCGACGAGGTGGAAGTCGTACGGGCCGCGCGTGACGATGGGCATCCGCTTGAAGTTGTGCGGGTCCGGCATCGGGGTGGTGTCCGTCCATTCGAGCGTCGCCGCCCCCCACGGGTTCGCCGGCGCTTTCTCGCCCCGGAAGAGCGAGAAGATCAGGTTGCCCGCCGCCAGGAACAGCCCCGTGGCCAGGATCCATGACCCGTACGTCGAGAGCGCGTGAAGCGAGGTGAACTCCGGCAGGTAGTCGTAGTACCGGCGCGGCATGCCCTGACTTCCCAGGATGAACTGCGTGAAGAACGTCACGTTGAAGCCGATGAAGATGAGCGCCACGGCGATCCGTGCCGGGGTCTCCTTGTACATCCGCCCCGTAATCTTCGGCCACCAGTAGTGCAGCCCGCCGAGCGCGGCGATGACGGTGCCGCCCATCATCACGTAGTGGAAGTGGGCCACGACGAAGTACGTGTCGTGCAGGTGCACGTCGATGGCGAGCACGCCGAGCATGATGCCCGTGAAACCGCCGATGGAGAAGAGGAACAGGAACGCGAGCGCATAGAGCATCGGCGTCCGCAGCCACACCGACCCTTTGTACATCGTCCCTACCCAGTTGATCACTTTCACCCCCGTCGGGATGCCGATCAGGTACGTGATGAGTGAAAAGACGATCGACGAGACCGCCGACTGCCCGGAGACGAACATGTGATGCCCCCACACGAGGAAGCCGAGGAAAGCGATCGCCACGGACGAGAGCGCCACGAACTGATAGCCCATCACGGGCCGCCGCGAGAACGTCGCCATCAGCTCGGAGATGACGCCGAAGGCGGGCAGGATCATGATGTAGACCGCCGGATGCGAATAGAACCAGAAGAAGTGTTGAAACAGCACCGGATCGCCGCCGAGGGAGGGATCGAAGATGCCGATGTGGAGGAGCCGTTCGAGAAAGAGGAGCACCATCGTGATCCCGATCACCGGCGTGGCAAGCACCTGCACGATGCTCGTGGCATAGATCGACCATACGAACAGCGGCAGCCGGTTCCACGTCAGCCCCGGCGCGCGCATCTTGTGCACCGTCACGATGAAGTTGAGCCCCGTCAAAATGGACGAAAAGCCGGCCACGAAGACGCCGAGCGTCACGAAGAGCACCGAGGTCCCGACCGTCTCCGAGTACGGCGTGTAGAACGTCCAGCCCGTATCGACGCTGCCGAAGAACATGCCCATCAGCACGATGGCGATACCGAGCACGTAAATGTAATAACTGGCCAGGTTCAGCCGGGGAAAGGCCACGTCTTTCGCCCCCAGGTGCAGCGGCAGCACGAAGTTGCCCATCACCGCCGGGATCGACGGGATGATGAAGGCGAACACCATGATGATGCCGTGCAGCGAGAAGAGCTGGTTATAGGTGTGGGCATCCATCAGGGTCTGGCCCGGCGCGATCAGCTCGGCGCGCACGAAGAGCGCCAGGATCCCGCCCGCCAGAAAGGCCAGCGAGACCGTCACCATATACATGATGCCGATGCGCTTGTGATCGAGCGTCAGCAGCCACGACTTGAGGCTCTTGTCGTGGTTGATGTAATTAAGCGATGCGTGCGGGTGTGCTCCCGTCGCCGCGCCTACTGCAGACGTTGCCGTATTGCTCATGATCATCAGGTTTTTGTTGTTCGTCCCTCTGCCCCGCGCGCATCTCGCGATCGCATCCTCGCACGGTGCGGCGGACGCACAGCTCATTCACTCAGACTTTTGATATAGGCCACCAGGGCGTCGATGTCCTCGGGAGGCAGGCTTCCGAAGCTCGCAGGCATGATGGGATTGAAGCCTTGCGCCACCTTGGCCGTCGGATCGAGGATCGACTCGCGGATGTAGTTCTCGTCCGCCACCACGGTCCCCCCGCCCTCGAGCGGCCGCTCCTTGCCGAACAACCCCTTGAAGGTCGGCCCCACGCCCGGCGAGCCGTCCGTGCTGTGGCAGGCATTGCACGTTTGTTGCTTGTACAGCTGCTCGCCCCGCTCGACCGGCGTCAGATCCGAAGACTGCGATTCCTGAAGCCATTTCTGAAAGTCGGCTTCCGACTCGACGACCACCTTGGCGAGCATGTTCGAGTGCGCCGTGCCGCAATATTCGGTGCAGTAGACCTGGTATTCCCCCTGCTTGGTCGCGTGAAACCACACCGAGGTATATCGGTTGGGCAACACGTCCATCTTAACGCGAAAGGCGGGGACGAAGAAGCTGTGGATCACGTCCGCGCTGCTCATCACCATCTGGACGGGCCGGTCCACGGGCACGTGCACTTCCCCCACGGATTGCGCGCCGTTCGGGTACTCGAACGTCCACGACCACTGCTGCGCGCGCACCTGGATCTGATAGGCGTCCGGCGGGGCGACGTTCATCCGCACGTACGTCTTGAACCCCCACGTGAAGACGATCAGCACCAGGATCGTGGGGATGACCACGGAAGCCATCTCGATCATTTTGTTGTCCTTGACGAACGCGGGGCGCTCCTCCGGCTTTCTGCGACGATAGACGAACGCGAAATAGATCATCGCGCTGACGACGCCGACGAAGATGATGAGGCTGACGTAGTAGACGAAATAAAACAGACCGTCCCACTCCGGAGTCAGCGCCGAGGCGCCCTCCGGCAACCACACCGTTCCGTTCTCACCCATGATAGCTACTCTGTTGGCTGTGTAACATTCGAGTCAGGCAGAACCCGCTCCGCCGAACACCCGTCGAGGCTTTCTCCGAACGCCGCCGCCTCAAACGGGAGCGGACGTAGGCGACCGATCCAGATTTCTGCGTTCGCGTCGCCAGAAGATAAACAAAAACAGACCTAAAACGATGATCGTCAGGAAACCGGCCAGCTTCATCAGGCTGACGGCGTCCGCGACGTACGAGTTGGCGTCGGCATCGTAGCGAAAGCAGTAGAGGATGATCTGATCCACCGCCGTGCCCACCTTACCCGCCGAAGCTTCGACGAGGGCCGTGCGCACGTCGCGCGGCTCGTACTGCATGCCGTGAAGGTATCGCGTGATCTTGCCGTCGCCGCTGAGCAGGATGAGGGCCGTCGGATGCGCGTATTCCTGCGACTCCTCGACCCACTTGAACCGGAATCCCACGGCGGCGGCGAGCGCCTGAATGCTCTCTTCGCTGCCGGTGAGGAAATGCCAGCCCTGCCCGGCTTCGGGCCGGTCGAGCACCATCAGGTAGCGCTCTTTGGCGCGGGCCGCCAGGTCCGGCGTCTCATCGGCGGCGAAGCTGACCGTCACCACGTCGAACTCCTTCCCGGGCGTCCATGGCATCTCCTCCAGCGTCTTCGTGAAGCCGTCGAGCACGAGGCTGCAGAGCATGGGGCAGTTGAAATAGACCAGGTTCAGCGCCACGGGCCGTTCGCCGTCGAAGTAATCGCCGAGGGTGACCGTCGCGCCGGTTTCGTCGGTGAAGGTCAGATCCAGAGGCACGTGCTCGCCGAGTTGCTCGTCGATGCCGACCCCCTCGAAGACTTTGGGCAACGCTCCCGCACGTTGCGCCGCGACCGGACCCGCCAGCCCCACTGCGACGAGCCCGACCACCATCCATGCGATATGCGTACGCCGTATCGACATCATTTCGTGTAAGGTCCCCCTCCTCATCCTCGAAGTCCGAAGCCCTACGGGTTCGGCAAAAGCTGCAGTTCCGTGGTATAGCGCCCGCCGTTCTCCTGCATCCGCTCGGCCACGACCAGTTCGATGGCCCGGTCGATCGGGATGCGATAGACGCCGGCTTCGGGGTCCACCACGGCGTATTGCGTAAGCTTGCTCGCCGAGGCGGCCTCATACTCGCGCAACGCCGGATAGCCCGAATCGCGCGTAGCCTCCACCCGCACCCGCTGCACCTCCAGGTTGGTCCACTGAAACACCACCACCACGGCCACGACGATCAGCAGCGCCAGCGTCAGGGCGGCCTTCACCAGCGGCCCGACGTCCACGCCCTCGACTTCCACGGCGCCCTCGCCGGAAAGCACCACGCCCGGCGCGTCGGCCTTCAACAGTTGCGCCAGCGGCCCGCCCGGCTCGACCAGGTCCGGCGCCACGAGATTCCGGGCCGCCACGTCCGCCGTAGCGCTGATGAAACTCTCCACGTTCTCGCCGTGGCTCCAGCCTGCCGCGTTCTTCGCCAGCACGCGCCAGTAGTACGTCCGACCGTCGGTCTCGAAGGTATCTTTCACCGTCACGGCCGTAGCCGTGCCGACGTTCTCTTCATAGACGATCTCCTCGAAAGAGGGATCGGCGGCGACCTGAAGCAGATAGGCTTCGGCTCCCCCGACGGGCTCCCATTCGAACGTCACCGAGGCGCCGTCGACCACCAGGGCTTCACGCGGCGACACGAGGACGGGCGAAAGGGGAACCGTAAGATTGCTCTGTTCTGACATGGTTCTGTTTTTCAAAGCGAAGGGCTGACACGCGCCACCGCTCCGGCGGATCGTTTCACCTCATGAAAGAAGCATGAAAACAAGATGGCTGACCACTCGCCGCTACCGCAAGGAAGGCCTCTGACCAACAAAACGCAACCTCGCGCCGGGGTCAGACATTCACGAACGCGATCGATTTCTGCAGTCGGGGATCGTTCTCGGGCACGAGGCTGTGTCGGCTCAAGCGATAGAGGCACAGACCCAGCATGATGCCGAAGAGTCCGAGCGCGCTCGTAACGTCGAGCCAGTGGAAGGCGGGATTCGTCTCGCGAAGCACCGGCGTGGCGATCCACCAGAAATCGAACCAGTGCATGATCAGGATCCACACCGACATGAACGCCATCAGCGGCAGGATGCGCTTGGCGCTCCGGGAAATCAGCACCCAGAAGGGGATGATGAAGTGCCCGACGAGCAGCACCGCGCTGTAAACCTGCCAGCCGTTCTCCAGCCGAATGCGGTACCAGATGGTTTCCTCCGGAAGGTTGCCGTACCAGATCAGCATGTACTGGCTGAAGGCGATGTACGCCCAGAAAACCGTGAACCCGAACATGAATTTGCCCAGGTCGTGGTAGTGCTCGGCGGAGATGGTGCGACGGAGCATGCCGCTGCGCTGAAAGAGCACCGCCAGCAACGTGATGAACGCGAAGGAGGAAAGGAACGAGTCGGCAAAGAAATAAACGCCGAAGATGGTGGAGAACCAGTGCGGATCGAGCGACATGAGGAAGTCGTAACTCGCAAAGGCGGTCGTCACGGCCATCAGCGGCAGCCCCCAGGCACTCGTGCTCCGCTGCCGGGCCGGGATCGAGCGATCCGGGTCCACATCCTGACGAACGGACAGCGTATAGAGGCGATACCCGATGAGCGTCCACGCGGCGAAGTAGAAGACCACGCGCACGAGGAAGAAGGGGACGTTCAGATACGCTTCCTTCCCGGCGAGCACCGGGTCGTACTCCGGGCTTCCGGGGTCGAACAGCTCATGATGCGTCCAGTGGAAGAGGTCGTGCATCCCGAAGAAGATGGGGATCGAGAGGAGGGCAAGCACGGGAAAGGCCCACACGAGCGCCTCCGGGATGCGCCGCACGACGACGCTCCAGTGCGCCTTCGTCAGATGCTGGATGATGACGAAGAACTGCGCGCCCACCGCCACGGACACACAAAAGATCCAGCCGACGAGGTAGGAGAAATAGAACTGATGCGCGTCCACCGCCCAGCCGACGAAGCTGACGATGAGCAAGGCCACACCGATCAGGGTGGGCGCCAGCCACGAACGCGCATCGGCGGTGTACCGGAAATCCGCGCCGGTCGCCGGGGTGGGCTGGAGCGGATCGACCAGCCACATCAGAGGGGAGCTTCTTCTAACCGTGTTTGCCATCTTCAGATGCTATTTCGTGAGGCGTGAAACGTACGGTGACCCGTTGCCTTTACGCTTCCCGACTTACCTTGAATGTTCCGTAGGTTACTGCCGTTGCCGAAGGCCGTCGAGGATGTCCTGCGGGATGTCGCCTTCGGAGGCGTGCTGGCTACGCTGGAGCGCGCGGATGTACGCCGTGATGGCCCACCGGTCGGCGACGGGGATCTGCGGTCCATAGGGCTGCATGGTGCGGATCCCGTTCGTGATCACGTCGAAGAAGTACCCGTCGGTCTCGCCGCGCAGACGGTCGTTGTGGTACGTCGGAGCGGGGACCATGCCGTAGCCGCCCGTCGAGACCGGCCCCTGACCGTCGCCGACCTTGCCGTGGCACGGAGCGCAATAAACGTTGAAACGCGCCCGCCCGCGGAGCACCAGCTCGCGCGTGACCGGCACCGGCATCAGCCGAACCGGCGACCCGTCGTCTTCACGCCCCCGATAGAAGCGCGTATCCTCACGCAGAAAGCCGCGCGCCACCGTCCCCGGCACCGGCGGGCGCATGGCCCGTCCGTCGGCGAAGAAAGCATTGGCCTCCTGCGCCTCGAAGCGAGGCTGCATATCCATGTTCGGATTGATGTGGATCGGCGGCTTGTCCGAAACCGTCCCCCGGCAGCCCGAAAGCGCCAGGGCGGAAAGCAGCATACCGACAACGAAGAGGTTTTTCATACGTCTGTTTCGATTTCTCGCTTCGGATCACGCACCGGCCCCGTCACAGGCGGGCTTCCGAGACGTTCCGGGAGGCCCGATCCGTCGTTCATAGTTCCGTACGCACGCTCACGCCTGCGCTTTTTCAACCGCCTCGCCCCGCACGTCCCCCGCCGGCCCGTCCTCCGTCCCATGGTCTTCAATGACCTCGACGTAGAGCGCCCCGAGGTCGCGCAACAACTGCTCGGTCTTCTCCATGTCGAACCGTTTGTCGCTGGCGGCGACGTGAAGGAAGAAGGCGTCGTCGGTGACGCGGCTGAAATTTTCCGCATAAAAGAGCGGGTTGTAGGGACGCGGCAGGCCGTTGAGCGCGAACATGCCGGCCACCGCCGCGAGCGCCGCGAAGAGGATCGTCAGTTCGAACATGATGGGGATCGACGGCTCCCAGGCGAAGAACGGCTTGCCGCTGATGTCGAGCGGGTAGTCGACGCCGCCGGTCCACCACTGGAGCCACGTGGCTACGGCCAGTCCGGTAAGCCCGCCGCCGAGCGCGATGTAGCCGACCTTCGAGTTGCCCAGCCCCATGGCCCGGTCCATGCCGTGCACGGGAAAGGGGGAATGCGTGTCGAAGTGTTTATAGCCGGCTTCGCGCACCCCTTCGGCCGCATGAAGCAGCGCGCCCGGGTCGGAGAACTCGGCGAGCAGGCCGTAGACCTTGTCGCGCCGGGGCTCATAGATCCCCATCGTGGCCTTCGTTTCGCGCGTCAGTTCTTTGAGCATGGTCGTTTCGTCTTGCGTAGTGCGTCGTGCGGCGCCATCGAGGCGCCGCGAAAAACTTGTCTAGGCGTGCCCCTGGTCCGACCCCGGCTTGCCCGCCGACAGGTCGTGCGCCCCGCCGTGCCCGTCGCCGTGCCCCTCATAAAAATGGGGGTCAGACTGCGGCATGACCATCTTCACCTCGGCAATGGCGACCATCGGGAGGAAGCGCAGGAAGATCAGGAACAGCGTGAAGAACAGGCCGAACGACCCGATGAACGTCAGCACGTCGATGGCCGTGGGCGTGTAATAATCCCACGCGGACGGCAGGTAATCACGGTGGAGCGACGTGACCACGATCACGAAGCGCTCGAACCACATTCCGATGTTGACGAAGATCGAGACGATGAACATGAACGTCACGTTGCGCCGGAGCTTCTTGAACCAGAAGAACTGCGGGAAGAGCAGGTTGCACGACATCATGGTCCAGTACGCCCAGGCGTACGGCCCGGTGGCCCGGTTGATGAAGGCATACTGCTCATACTGTGAACCGGAATACCACGCGATGAAGAACTCGGTGATGTAGGCAAAGCCCACCATCGTACCCGTGAGCAAGATGATGATGTTCATCTTCTCCAGGTGGTTGATCGTGATGATGTTCTCCATGTGGTAGACCTTCCGCGCGATCACCATGAGCGTCATCACCATGCCGAAGCCGGAGAAGATGGCCCCGGCGACGAAGTAGGGCGGGAAGATGGTCGTGTGCCAGCCGGGAATGATCGAGACGGCGAAGTCGAACGACACGACGGAGTGCACCGAGAGCACGAGCGGAGTGGCGAGGGCGGCCAGGAGCAGGTAGGCCTTCTCATAGTTGCGCCAGTGGCGGTTCGCGCCCGTCCAGCCGAGGGCGAAAAAGCCCAGGATTTTCTGACGAAGCTTTTTCGTCGAGGGGGTGCGGTCGCGGAGGGTTGCCAGGTCCGGCACGAGGCCGACGTACCAGAAGACGAGCGAGACGGTGAAGTAGACCGAGACGGCGAAGACGTCCCACAGCAGCGGGCTTTTGAACTGCGGCCACATCTCCATCTGGTTCGGGACGGGCAGCGACCAGTAGATGACCCATACACGCCCGACGTGGATGGTCGGGAAGAGCAGCGCGCATATGACGGCGAAGAGCGTCATCGCCTCGGCCGAGCGGTTGATGGCCGTGCGCCACTTCTGCCGGAAAAGGTAGAGGATCGCCGAGATGAGCGTCCCGGCATGACCGATACCGACCCAGAAGACGAAGTTGACGATGGCGTATCCCCAGCCGACCGGGTTGTTCAGCCCCCATACCCCGATGCCGTTCCAGAACAGATAGGCGACCGAGAGCAGGAGAATCATCAACCCGATGTTGGCGATGGAGAACGCGCCGAACCAGGCCATGGGCGTCTTCTTCTCCGTATGCAACGCCACCAGATCGGTAACTTCGTGGAACGACAGGTTGCCGGCCACGAGAGGCGGGTCGTCGTGATAACCGTCGCCGGCGGTAAAGGCGAGGGATTTCCCTGTGCTTGCCGTGCTCACAGATGTTGTGGTTTTGGTTGAAAGTCTAAAAGACGAAGGACGACGGGACGGCCTCAGGCCTCTGCCGAAAGCCGGGGGTTCGGGTTGGTGACGCGCCCCAGGTACGACGTGCGCGGCTTGACGTTCAACTCGGCGAGCATCTCATACCGTCGCTCGCTCGCCCGGACCTGCACGACTTTGCTGTTCGGGTCGTTGAGATCGCCGAAGGTGATGGCCTGCGCCGGACATGCCTGCTGGCAGGCCGTCAGCACCTCGCCGTCGCGGATCGGGCGGTCCTCCAGACTGGCCCGTTTGTTGACCTCGCGCACACGCTGAATGCAGTACGAGCACTTCTCCATCACCCCGCGCGAGCGCACCGTCACGTTCGGGTTCTGGGTCATCTGCACCTGCACCGGCAAGGTCTTCGTCCAGTTGTAAAAATTGAACCGGCGCACCTTGTACGGGCAGTTATTCGCGCAATAGCGCGTGCCGATGCAGCGGTTATAGATCATCTGGTTGGTGCCGTCGGGCGAGTGCACCGTGGCCGCCACCGGACATACCGACTCGCACGGCGCGTTCTCGCAGTGCATACACGGCACCGGCTGAAGCACCATCTGCGGCTCCTCGACGCTGTCCGTCTCGCTGGTGAAGTAGCGGTCGAGCCGGATCCACTGCATCTCGCGCCCGTTGGCCACCTCCTCCTTGCCGACCACCTGAATGTTGTTCTCGGCCTGGCACGCGATCACACAGGCATTGCACCCCGTGCACGTGTGCAGGTCGATCACCATCGCCCACTGGTTCTTGTAATAGGGGTTATCCTTGTAGGCGTCCTGCTTCGTGGGATGGTTCTCCTCCCAGAGCGTGGGGTATTCCTCCCACGGCTCGCGGATCGGCTCAGGGTCGCCCTCCCGGACGAACGCCGGGTTGGCCCGGTATTCCTCGACCGTCGCCATGCGGAAAACATGGCGCTTGCGCACCTGCTCCATCTCCTCGGGCAACGCGCCGTGGTCCTGCGTCGTAGCGATCATGTAGTCGCCGCCGGACTTCGAGACCTGAGCGCCGGCCGCCACGTGGAAGGCCGTCGACGTGCGGAGCGGCGCCACGTTGACGCCCACCCCTGTGGCCACTGCGCCGTGGCCGTAAATGTCGGTGTAGTCGTCGAGGTCGAAGAAATTCGTATGGCGCTCGGGCCGCTTCGAAACGATGGCGCGCCCGTAACCGAGCGTCACGCCGATGGAGTTGTCGGCATAGCCCGGCTGAATCCACACGGGGAGTTCGACGCTGTTCCCGCCGAGGCTGACCTGGATGCGGTCGACGAAATGCTTGCCGTTCTCCAGCCGCACCGTCACGCCGAGCCGTTCGGCGGTGGCCGGACTCATCATGGCCACGTTGTCCCACGTGATCTTCGTGGTGGGGTCGGGCAGTTCCTGCATCCACGCGTTGTTGGCGAAGCTGCCGTCGAGCACTTTCGAATCGAGGCGGAAAACGACCTCGAGGTCGTCCGCGCCGATGGCGGGAGCGGCATAGGCTGCGGGCGCACGCGCCGGGGTCCGGACGGTGGCATAGGCGCTCTCGGGCAGAAAGCCGTCGTGGAGCACGCGCCGCCACGCTTTCTCGAAGTCGCCGCGCAGCACGCTGCGCCAGTGGTCGCGAACGAGGTCGTAGCCCGGCGTGTCGAGGCCGGTGGCCAGCGTGTTCAACACTTCGATTTCGGAGTGGGCGTCGTCGTAGAGCGGGGCGATGAGCGGTTGGATGACCGCCATCGTGCCGTCGTAGGCGCGGCCGTCGCCCCAGGCTTCGAGGTAATGGGCGCGGGGGAGGTGCCACCGGCAGGCCGCCGCCGTCTCGTCTACGTGCGGGCCGAGATGGATCGTCTCGGCTACGTTCGAGAGCGCGCCGGCGAAGTCGAGGTCGGCGGGCGCGTCGTAGACGGGGTTGCAGCCGATGATGAGCAGCGCATCGACGTTGCCGCCGCGCATCTCGCCCACGAGGTTGTTCAGCGAAAGATCATCCGAGGCGCCGGTGTCGAAGAGCGTCATGGTCCGCCCGACGCTGCCGAGGCGGCTGTTGACGGCGGCGCACAGCGCGTGCACCTCGGGCGGCTGCGTCTCACCGGCCAGCAGCACACCGGTGTTGTCGGACTGTCGCAGGTCGTTGACGATCTCGACGACGTACGGATGATCGGCGAAGGCCGCGCCGGCATCGCCCACGTTCACTCCCATGCGCGCCGCGATGGCCGCAGCGAAGGCCGGGATCTCGCTCGAGCGCAGGCGCAGGCGGTTGTCGGCCATGCCGCCGGTGATCGAAAAACCGCTTTCGACCACGTAAAGGCGACTCATGGCCCCGTTCTCCAGTCGCCGCCCCTCGCTGAACGAGCGCGTGTTGTGGATCATGTCGCGGTCGGCGGGACCGAGGAAATCGGCGTCGAGACTGACGATGGTGCGGGCGCGGGCGAAATCGTAGCGCGGGCGCACCGCGCGCCCGAAGGCCTGCCGCATGCCCTGCGCCACCGGGTCGGCGTCGTACGTCGCCCAGCGGAGCGAGCCGAAGGTCGAAGCCATCGCGCGCCGCAGCCCGGCCACGGTCATCGACGAGCTCGCCTCCATCAACACGGCCACCCGCTTCGTCCCGGCGTCGGCTACGAACGAGCGGCAGAAATCGACGAAGCGCTGCCAATCGGCTTCGTCGCCGTCGTGCAACACGTGCGAGGAGCGGTCGGGGTCGTAGAGGTTGAGGATCGAAGCCTGCTCGAAGACGCTCGTCGTGCCGCGACTCTCCGGGTGTTCCGGGTTGCCCTCGATCTTCGTCGGGCGTCCGTCGGTGCTCTCGACGAGCAGGCCCCGCAATGCGCCCCGGAAGGGCATCGACGTGGCATACTGCATCGGGACGCCGGGAATCATCTCCTCCGGCTTGCGCGCGAACGGCATGATGTGCTGCACCGGACGCCGGCACGCCGTCAGCCCGGCCAGCGCCATCGAAGCGCCCATGAGCTGCAAAAACTGCCGACGGGACGCGCCGCCGGGACCGTCCGAGGCGCCCGGCATAAATTCATGCGCCGCGACCTTCCGGAACTCCGGATCGTCGTTGCGGTGGTGGAGGCTGCGCCAGAACCGTGGCCGCGAGGGTTCTTCGTTCGACGCGGCGTCGATGACGGGAAGCTCGATCATACGCTATCGGGAAACCGTTCCGGGATGCAGACTTTCCGGCCCGAGTTGACCAAACCCGAGGCCTGCCGTCCGAAGCCCGTAACTTCATTTAATTAGTAATGACACCCGGAGCAATTGGTGGGCGGCTCGATGTGCTCGATCCGAATGCGCTCCATGTTGCGTTCGACGAAGTCGGCGGGCTGCACATAACCCATCGTCGTAACCTGGTCGTTCGGACGAAGGTAGAGCTCCGGCTGCCGGTGACATTCGAGACACCACCCCATCGACAGCGGCTCGACCTGACGGACCACCTCCATCTCATCGATACGCCCGTGACAGGTCTCACACCCCACGCCGTTGTTGACGTGCATGGTGTGCGTGAAATTGGCGTAATCGGGCAGGTTGTGCACCTTCACCCACGGGATCGGGGCGTCCGTGGCCCAGCTCTCGCGCACCGGAAGCAGCTTCAACGATTCGGTGCGGATCTGGGTGTGGCAGTTCATGCACGTCTGCGTCGGCGGCACGTTGGAATGATCGGCCACCTCCACCCAGTTATGGCAATACTGGCAGTCGATGCCCAGTTGCCCCGCGTGCAGGCGATGACTGTACGGCACCGGCTGCTCCGGCTCATACCCGACGTCGGTGTACTCCGGTGAGAAGTAGTACCAGACAAAGAAGATCGTGAACACCCCGCCAAAGAGCGCGCCGATCAGCGACACGTGAGGGAGGATGTTGGCCTTTTTAGGGAAAATCTGCGGCATACGAATCGCGAAGGTGGGCGATGGAAAAGAGGCGTCAACACAGACGGCGTTAAACCTAACCAATAATCCGCCATGAAGCGAGCACACGAGGTTGAATTTAGCAGCAAATGACCATTTTCACTCTATTTTGAAAACGATCAAAGCTGATTATTCCTGCCTTTTCGAGTCCCCGCTTCCCCGGCCTCACCCGCTCCGACGCCTCCGGCGCACGCCGCACGCTCCTCCCCTCTCAGCGACCCTCCGGGGCAAAACGGGCAAAATCATCCATGTTCCCAACCTCGATAGCCCGCACGTGTGCGCCGTCCGAACGGAAGCGCGCACGATCCAAGAAGGATTTTTTTTGATGGACTCCGTTCCGGAGAAACCGTGGCATCTTCACCACGCAGCCGGGAAACGTCGGGCCCCTTTCCCCCCCGTCTCCCCATCGCCGCACCGGAATGCTTTTCCCGCGGGCGCGTCCGATCCTGCCGTCCGGAGCCCTCCGGGCCTTCGGACGAAGCTCGGGCGCTATGTGCGTTCTTCCGGGTCCGTAGTGCGCGCGAGGGCCGCGTGCGATTGCCGGTGAAAGCGCCGACCGAGCAACGCCGCCGCCGTGCCCAACCCGAGCACCAGTCCCCACCACAGGCCCGTCGGTCCGAGGCCGAGGACGAAGCCGAGCACGTATCCGCCGACGAGTCCGACGCCCCAGTACGAGAACAGCCCGATGAACATGGGCACGCGCGTATCCTTGAGGCCGCGCAGCGCGCCGGAGGCCGCCACCTGCACGCCGTCGAACACCTGGAACACCGCCGCCACCCCGAGCAGGGCGACGGCCGTCGCCACCACGGCGTCGTTCGCCGGGTCGTCGAGGTCGAGGTAGAGCGAGACGATGGCGCGGGGCGCGAGCCAGAAGGCGAATGCGGCTCCGAGCATGACGAACGCCGCCAGCCCGATGCCTACGCCGCCGGCCCGCCGCACGCCCGCCGCGTCGCCCCGTCCGGCGGCCTGTCCCACGCGCACCGACGTGGCGAGTCCCACCCCGAGCGGCACCATGAACGTGAAGGCCGCGCACTGAATGGCCACCTGATGCGCCGCCAGCGCCGTCGTCGAGATCCATCCCATCATCATGACGGTGATCATGAACAGACCGGACTCGATGCCGAGCGAGGCTCCGATGGGCCATCCGATGCGAAAAAGCTTGCGGAAATAGTGCCAGTCCGGCTTGCCGATGCGCGCAAAAAGGCGGTACGCGCGAAAGTCGCGTTTGCCCTGAACATAGAGCAGCAAGAGCCCGAACATCGTCCAGTACACGAGGGTGCTCGCCCAGCCCGTGCCCACGAGACCGAGCGCGGGGAAACCGAACTTGCCGTACATGAGCACGTAGTTGGCCGCCACGTTCAGCCCCACGCCTGCAAAAGCGATGAGCGTAACCGGGCGCGGGCGCGAAACACCTTCGACGAAGCTCCGGAGCGCCACGAACCACAGAAACGGCAGGTAGCCCCAGCTGATGGCGCGGAGATAGGCTTGGGCGCGGGCGATCGTCGCCTCCTCCTGCCCCAGCAGCCGGAGCACGGGCGCGATGTTCCACAGCAGCGCCATCGCCGGGATCGCCATCGCCAGACCGAGCCACAGTCCCTGCCGCACGCTCCGCCCCATCGGCTCGGTGTCTTCCGCCCCGTACGCCTGCGAGACCATCGGCCCGACGGCCAGCACGACGCCCATACACACCATCAGCAGGGTAAAAAAGACCGAACTGCCCAGCGCCACGCCCGCCAGGTCTTCGGCTCCGAGGCGCCCCACCATCACCGTGTCGACGAAGCCCATCGAGATCTGCGCGAGTTGCGTCAATACGAGGGGAGCAGCCAGCGCGAGCGTCTGCCGCACCTCGGTGCGAAGGATGTGGCGGGAGGGGGACATCCCGGCTTCTCGAAGGTGAAGGAGAAAAAGGACAGCGTATACGGAAGCCGTCGCAATGCGTTCTGCCCCGACCCGCTTTTCCACGAACGGCCTGCGCGTCAGCGGTTCTCAGGTGTTCGCCGTCAGGGGGCTCGCAATGGACTCGCCTGTGGCGCGTTTGCTCGCCGTCATGTACGCCGGAGGCGCGTCAGGGGGGGCGTTCGTCCGCGTCAAGATCGCCTCCCACACCCCCATACATTCTCCCGCCGGGGACCAATCGGCGGCGCGCGGCAAAACCTCCCCCCCATCCCCACCCCTCCCGTCGCCGTAGCTTCCCAAAAGAACAACCCGACCGGCACGGCGTTTTGTAGCATTTGAACATGTCCACCTCTCCGCTCATATCCTCCACGCCCGCCGCTCCGCCCGAGGCTCCCGCCGGGGTGCTCGACCTCTCGGTCATCATCGTCAACTACAACGTGCGCGAGTTCCTCGAGCAGGCGCTTCGCTCGGTGCGGCGAGCCGCCGAGGGCCTCAGCGTCGAGGTCTTCGTAGTGGACAACAATTCGGTGGACGGTTCCGTCGAGATGGTGCGCCGGGACTTTCCCGAGGTGCGCCTGATCGCCAACGCCGAGAACGCGGGCTTCGGGCGCGCCAACAACCAGGCCATTCGGCGGGCGCGCGGGCGCCATCTGCTCATCCTCAACCCCGACACCATCGTTCAGGAGGACACCTTCGCCACGCTTCTCCGTTTCATGGAGGCGCATCCCGAGGCCGGGGCCGTCGGCTGCCAGATCCTCAACCCCGACGGGGCCTTCGCGCCCGAGAGCCGCCGCGCCTTCCCGACGCCGCCGGTGGCTTTCTACCGCATGACCGGCCTGAGCCGCCTTTTCCCGAAAAGCCGCCGCTTCGGACGGTACAACCTGACGTACCTCCCCATCGACCAGGTTGCCGAGGTGGACGCGCTCAGCGGCTCGTGCATGCTCGTGCGGCACGCCGCCCTCTACTTCGCCCGCGAGACGTGGTTGCGGGAAGACGACGAGGAGGCGCTCCGCGCGCTCGTCGCCGCCCCGCCCGACGAGCGCCGCCCGGCCGACGGAGCCGGGCTCTTCGACGAGAGCTTCTTCATGTACGGCGAGGACCTCGACTGGTGCTTCCGCATCCAGCGGGCCGGGTGGAAGATCTTCTACACGCCGGAAACACAGATCATTCATTATAAAGGCGAGAGCACGAAGAAGGGGGAACTGCGATACGTGCGGCACTTCTACGGGGCGATGCTCCTGTTCACGCAGAAGCATTTTCAGGACCGCTATTCGCGCCTCTTCGCCGGGGTCCTCAAGGCCGGCATCATGTTCCGCGCCGTGCTGACGGTGCTGGCGGGCGGCCTCCGGCGGCTGGCCGCGCCGATGACCGATTTCCTCCTCGTCTACGGCGTCGTCACGCTCGTGGGGTATCTGCGCTCGATGCCGCTCGGGGCGGCGCTTTCGCCGCTCTTTCTGGCGACGGTCGCGCCCGGCTACGGGCTTGGCGCGGTGGCGGGCATCGCGCTGGCGGGAGGCTACCGGCGGGGCGGTCTCCGGCGCATCCGACCGGCGCTCGTGGGCGCGCTGACGGGGCTGCTCACCGTGGCCGCCGCCTCGTTTTTCGTCAAGGAGATCGCCTTCTCGCGCGTGGTCGTGCTCGTGAGCTTTCCCGGGGTGGCCCTCGCACTGGCGGGGCGGCGCTTCGTACGGCACGCGCGGACGGGCGCACACCGGGCGGTGCTCGTCGGGCGGGGGGCCGAGGCGGCGCGGCTGCGCGGCATGCTCGACGGGCACCCGAACCCGCCCTTCGAACTGACCGGCTACCTCGCCCCGGACGACGAGCCGGACGACGCCGTAGACGCGCCCCCCCGCCTCGGCTCGCTCCGCCACCTCCGCGACCTCGTCCGCCTCCGCCGCATCGACGATGTGGTCTTCGCCGAAGACGGCCTCTCGCACCGCGCCATCTTCCGGCTCATGCAGCAGCTTCGCGACCTGCCCGTGCAGTTCCGCATCCTCGCGCAGGGACGCGAACACGTCATCGGCAAAGCCTCCATCGACGACCTCTCGACGCCGCTCCTCGAAGCCGACCGCGCCGTCGGCACGCTCCGCACCGCCACGGGCCGCCGCGCCTTCGAACTGCCGGTGGCGCTCGCCGGGCTGCTCGCCCACCCGTTCGTCGGGGCGGCGGCACGGCGCTTCGGTCCCGACTCCTTCCCCGCCCGTCTCGCCCGGCGCACACGCCAGATGCCCGCCGTGCTTGCCGGGCGCCGCGCGCTCGTCGGCATCCGACCCGAGGACCCCTTCCGGCCCCCACCCGAGTGGGACCTCCCGCTCGCCGTCTTCTCCATCGCCGAGACGCTCCGCCTCACCGACCCCACCCCGAAGGAACTCAACCGCGCCTTCTGGTTTTACGTGAGCCGCCAATCGGCCTCGCTCGACTGGGACATTCTGGTTCGTTCCCTCCGGAATATGTATCATGAGAAGCCGAAACGCGACGCGCGCACCGAGCGCGGAAACACCCCCTGACCCGCGAACGCCCCGTCGAGCCTCCGACAGCCTTACCCGAAACCTGCCCCTCCATCCTCATGGCAAAAGCATCCTCCCAACCCCTGCTCGACTTCGAAAAGCCGCTGTACGAGCTGGAAGAAAAGCTGCGTGAGATGCGGGCGCTCAATGCCGGCGTGGTGGACGTCGATCTTTCGGAGGAGATCGAGGAGATGGAGAAGCGCGTCGAAGAGCTGCGCGCCTCGATCTATCGCAACCTCACGCGCTGGCAGCGGGTGCAGATCGCCCGCCACCCGCTCCGCCCCTATACGCTCGACCACATCGGCGCGCT
The DNA here is from genome assembly GCF_056451265.1 of Rhodocaloribacter sp. Lineage (NCBI taxonomy): Bacteria > Pseudomonadati > Rhodothermota > Rhodothermia > Rhodothermales > Rhodothermaceae > Rhodocaloribacter > Rhodocaloribacter sp. The sequence goes on from NZ_JBWOPL010000041.1 coordinate 54,526, forward strand.
CACCGACGGCTTCGTCGAACTGCACGGCGACCGCCTCTTCGGCGACGACCCGGCCATGGTCGGCGGCTTCGCCACGTTCAAGGGCGAGCGCTTCGGCTATCGCGACCGGACGGTGCTCGTGGTGGGGCATCAGAAAGGCCGCGACACGAAGAGCCGGAAGTACCGCCGTTTCGGCATGCCCAACCCCGAGGGCTACCGGAAGGCGCTCCGGCTGATGCGCCTCGCCGCCAAGTTCGGCAAACCGGTCATCACGTTGCTCGACACGCCCGGCGCGTTCCCCGGCCTCGAAGCCGAAGAACGCGGGCAGGCCGAGGCCATCGCGCGGAATCTCTTCGAGATGGCGCGCCTGCCCGTGCCCATCGTCGTCGTGGTCATCGGCGAGGGCGCTTCCGGCGGCGCACTCGGCATCGGCCTCGGCGACCGCATCCTCATGCTCGAAAATGCGTGGTACTCGGTCATCTCTCCCGAAAGCTGCTCCTCGATCCTGTGGCGTTCGTGGGATTATAAGGAAGAGGCCGCGCGCGCGCTCAAACTCACCGCCGCCGACCTGATCGAACTCGGGCTCATCGACCGCATCGTGCCCGAGCCGGTCGGCGGCGCGCACCACGATCCCGAGGCCACCTTTCTCAACACCGGGCAGGCCATCGCCGACGCGCTCAAGGAACTCGAACCCGTCCCCGTCGCCGAGCTCCTCGACGCCCGCCTCGAAAAATTCGACCGGATGGGCAAGTTCGAAGAGCCCTCCGAGACGCCGTCCTCCGAAGTGGCCACGAACCTCTGACGCGCCGCCTGCCTTTCGAACCTCTCGCCCCGGCCATGCTCACACACCGATACCGCCACCGGGTCCGATACCGCGAATGCGACCCGATGGGCGTCGTGTATCACACGCATTATCTCGACCACTTCGAAGCGGCGCGGACGGAGGCGCTGCGCGAGATGGGGCTGGCGTACACGGAGCTCGAAAAGACGGGCATCATCATGCCGGTCGTCGACCTTGCCGTGCAGTATAAAGGCTCCGCCCGATACGACGACCTGCTCGAGATCAAGACCACGTTCGTGGGCGGCGTGCCGCGCGTGCGGGTTCGGATCGACTATGAGGTGCGGCGCGTGGGCGCGCCCGAGGTGCTCGTCACCGGTCACGTGACGCTCTGCTTCTTCAGCACGGAGCGGAAGCGCCCCATCCCCGCGCCGCCCGCCATCGTCGAGGTCTTCGAACGGGCGCTCGCCGCCGGTGTCTCTCCTTCCGACCTTTCCCCGCTCCGATGACGCTCCCTCCCTACCTCACCGACGCCGCCCTCGACGAGATCATCGCGCGCGCCCTCGCCGAAGACGTGGGCCCGGGCGACGTGACGTCGATCGCCACGATCCCGGCCGAGACGACGGCCACGGCGCATTTCCTCGCCAAGGAGGACGGCGTGCTCGCCGGGCTCTACGCCGCCGCGCGCGTCTTCGCCGCCGTGGACGCAGGCACGCGCGTGACGTGGACGGCGCGCGACGGAGACGCCGTGCGGCGCGGAGCCGTCTTCGGCGCCGTGACGGGACGGGCGCGCAGCCTGCTCACCGCCGAACGCCTCGCCCTCAACCTGATGCAGCGCATGAGCGGCATCGCCACGGCCACGCGCCGCATGGTGGAGGCCGTCCGACCGCACCCGGCGAAAATCCTCGACACGCGAAAGACCGCGCCCGGCCTGCGGCTCGTCGACAAGTGGGCCGTCCGGCTCGGCGGCGGCGTCAACCACCGCATCGGCCTCTTCGACATGATCCTGATCAAGGACAACCACATCGCGGCGGCCGGCGGCGTGCGCGCCGCCCTCGACGCCGCCCGGCGGCATCGCGAAGCAACCGACCGGCCCGACCTCCGCATCGAGATCGAGGCCCGCACGCTCGACGAGGTGCGCGCCGTCCTCGACACCGGCGGCGTCGACGTGATCCTGCTCGACAACATGACCCGGCCCACCGCGCACGGAGGGCTCGACGTGTCGATGCTCCGTGAAGCCGTGACGCTCGTCGGCGGGCGCTTCGAGACGGAAGCCTCCGGCAACGTGACCCTGGCAACGGCGCCCGTCATCGCCGCCACCGGGGTCGACTGCATCTCGTCCGGTGCGCTCACGCACTCCGTCACCGCGCTCGACCTCTCGCTCAAAATCGAACTGACCTGATCCTGTGGCGACCCATGCCTTGAAGAACGTGCGGAGCCTTTGCGCTTCCGGTGCGCATGTCCGATCCTGCACGCGCCGGCCTTTTCCGTATCCAAACCCTGCGTGAGATGGCATTCAACCTGTGGAGCCCCCCGGGCCGAAAACGCGATTCGCTCTGGCGGAACCTGTCGCCCCCGCAGCTTTTCGTAGGCTCCTTCGGGCTTCTCACGCTGCTGGGCACGCTCGGCCTCAAGACGCTTCCGGGCCTCTACACGGGCGCGCCGCTCTCCTGGCTCGACGCGCTCTTCACGGCCACGAGCGCCGTCTGCGTCACCGGCCTGATCGTGGTCGACACCGCCACGTACTTCACGTCGGCGGGTCAGGCGTTCCTCCTCTTGCTGATCCAACTCGGCGGGCTCGGCATCATCACCTTCTCGACGCTCATCATCGTCGCCTTCGGGCGGCGGCTCTCGCTGCGGCACGAGGTGCTCGTCTCCGGCATGGCCGACGTGGCCCCGCACGTGGACCGCCGCCGTCTGGTCTTCAACGTGTTCATCTTCACCTTCGCGCTCGAGGCCGTCGGCGCCGTGCTGCTCTACGTCCTGTGGATCCCGCGCATGGGCTGGGCGGGGGCGGCGTGGCCCGCGCTCTTCCACTCGATCAGCGCCTTCTGCAATGCCGGCTTCTCGACGTTCACCCACTCGCTGGTGAGCTTCCAGCAGTCGCCGCTCGTGCTCTCGGTCATCATGGCGCTCATCATCGTGGGCGGACTCGGCTTTCTGACGCTCGAAGAGCTCTACCTCTGGCGCAGGGCCCGGCAGCAGCAGACGCGCTTCAGCCTCTCGCTCCACTCGCGCATCGTGCTCGTGGCCACCGGCGTGCTCCTCGTCATCGGATGGGTGTTCTTCACCCTGTTCGAGTGGGACGTCACGTTCCGCCACATGCCCGTCTGGGCCAAGCTGATCAACGGCCTTTTCGCCAGCGTGACGCCCCGCACCGCCGGCTTCAACAGCATCGACTACGGCCTGGCCACCGACAGCACGAACTTCCTGACGACGATCTTCATGTTCATCGGCGGCTCGCCCGGCTCTACGGCGGGCGGCGTCAAAACGACCACCGTGGCGCTGATCCTGCTCATGGCCTGGGCGCGGATGCGGGGCGACGCAACGCCGAGCTTCTGGGGACGCTCGATCCCGCAGGAAACCTCGCAGCGCGCCATCGGCCTGTTCGTGGTAGCCGCCGTCGTCATGACGCTGTGCATCTTCGTCTTCACCACCTCGGAGATCGAAAGCAACCTGCAGGCCCAACTGCCCCGAAGCTTCCTCCAACACACGTTCGAGGTCTTCAGCGCCTTCAACACCGTCGGCCTCTCGATGGGCGTGACCGGCACGCTCTCCCCCGTGGGCCGCTGGACGCTCATCTTCCTCATGTTCCTCGGACGCGTCGGGCCGCTGACGTTCGCCGCCGCGCTGGCCAGCCGGCGGAAGCTCGTCGGCGGCTTCCGCTTTGCCTACGAAGACGTGATCGTCGGTTAGCCCGCTCCTCAAACCCCGCTACACGCATGAAGCGCTTCATCATCATCGGCCTCGGAAACTTCGGCTCCAGCATTGCCGAAACCCTCCACGCGCAGGGCCACGACGTGCTCGCCCTCGACACGCGGGAGTTGCCCGTCGACCGGATCGCCCCGCACGTGACGCGCGCCGCCGTCGGCGACGGACGCAACGTCGAAACGCTCGAACGGCTCGGCGCCCGAGACGCCGACGCGGGCATCGTGAGCACCGGCGACGACATCACGGCCAGCCTCCTGGCCACGCTCGCCCTGCGCGATCTCGGGGTGAAGGAGATCTACGTCAAGGTCATCTCTCGGGATCACGCGCGGGTGGCGGCGCGCCTCGGCGTCACGGAGACGATCTTTCCCGAACGCGAGTCGGCCCTCAACCTGGGCACGCGCCTCGCGCAAAAATCCCTGATCAACTACATCGATCTCGGGGAAGGCATCGGGCTGCAGGAAATGGCCGTGCCCGATGCCTGGGAAGGCCGCACCCTCCGCGACCTGGACCTGCGCCGCAAGCACAACATCTCGATTGTCGCCATCCACGACGTGCTGACGGGGCAGATGCACCTCCCTCCCGACCCGGATGCCCCCCTCAAGGACTCGGACACGCTCCTCGTGGCCGGGCGCGACGAGGAACTCGAGAAGCTGGCCCGTCTGAAGTAGCCGCCGTCCCGTAAGGCACTCGACGGGCCTGGAGTGACGGTTTTTTGAGGCAATGTCGGCGAGCCGGCGCGCGCCCGATGTAGGGTATCGGCTTACGCAAAATGCCGGGCTTTTCCGTCCACGAACGCCGGTCGCCGGGCCGATCATACCGGGGAGCATGGATCACGAACGCGGGTCTCGGGAGGCGTCCTTCTGCCGGGCCCGCACAACCCCGAAGCGCCATGATCGTTCGAGACGTCATGCACAGCCCGGTGGTCACGGTGGAGGCGGATCAGACGCTCGCCGAGGCCTACCGGCTCATGCGGGAAAACGACATCCGCCACCTGCCCGTGATGCGGGCGGGGCGGCTCGCCGGCCTCGTGAGCGACCGCGACCTCCGCTTTGCCACGAGCGCCCTCCACCCGGCGCCTTTCTCCGACGACGCGCTCGTCGAAGGCGTGATGATGCGGGAGCCGCACACCGCCGCGCCGGGCGATCCCGTGGAAGAAGCCGCCCGCGAGATGCACCGCTTCAAGATCGGCTGCCTGCCCGTCCTCGACGCCGGCCGGCTCGTCGGCATGGTGACGGTGACGGATCTGCTGGCGGCCCTGCTGCGGCTGACGGGGGCGGAGACGCCCGGCGGCCGGCTCGCCGTCACGTTCGACGAAGAGACCCCCGCCATCGCCCGCGTGGCGCAGGTGGCGGCCGAGCAGGCGTTCGATCTCCGCGCCGCACTCAGTTATCCCGTCGACGAGCGCCGTTCACGGCTCATCCTCCGCGTCGACACGCCGAACACGCGCCGCCTCGCCCACGCGCTCCGTCGCGAAGGCTTCTTTGTGGCGGAGACCCCGGAGCCCCTGCCCGCCCCGTGAGCCGCACCGGGCGCGCCCCTCACGCCGCCACGCCGAGCGCCTTGAGCGCGGCAATGAGCGCGTCGTGAAGCAAACCGTTCGAGACGATGACGCCCCGGTTGTTTTCCAGCCGATAGCCGTGGTTGAACTCGAGCGGGCGTCCGTAGATGTCGCTTGCCTTGCCGCCGGCCTCCACCACCACGAGCATGCCCGCCGCGTGGTCCCAGATCTTCTCCACGTAGCCCGGCCGGGTGGGCAGGCGCATGTAGATGTCCGCCTCGCCGCGCGCCACGACGGCGTACTTCGCCTGGCTGTCGAGCCGCACCGGCTCGGCGGTGATGCCGAGGTACTCGGCCACGCGCGCCGCGTCGCCGTGGGAACTGTGGCCGGACTCGACGGACTCGCAGAACCGGGCCTTCGAGACGTCGGCGAGCGCGCTCACGTGCACCGGAGCGCCCGCTCCGTCGCCGTCGAGGGGAACGCGCACGACGCCCTGCCCCCGTATGGCGGCGAAGACCACGCCCTTCTCGTCCGCGCCCGCATCCACGGGCAGGTTCGGGCATGCCATAGCCGCCACCGTCACCTCCCCGCCGACGATCAGCGCCAGCGCGATGGCATACTGCTCACCGCGTAAAAAGCCCTTCGTGCCGTCGATGGGATCGAGCGTCCAGAAGCGGTCGCTGTACGCCTTCGTGCCGCCGTGATCGATCCACGCGGCGACCGACGAGGCGTCGGCCTCCGGATGGACCGCCCGCACGTACCCGACCACCTTCTCGAGCGTGGCCGCATTCTCCGGCGTGCGCAGCGCGTCTGCGTTCTCCTCCCCGATGACGGGATCCTCCGGAAAGGCCTCGGACAGCATCCGGCATACGAGCGCCTGACTCCCGAAATCCGCCACGGTGACGGGGCTGCGGTCCTTTTTCTGAATCACGTCGGGAGAGATGCCGGCCTGCACGGCCCGGCACAACGCCGCCGCCTCTCGCACGGCGGCGACGGCGATCTCGCGCTCAAGATGAAATGCGGTGTTTTCCATGATCATTCGGGAAAGCTCATGAGGGATCGACGGGCGCGGACCGGCTACCGGGGAGCGCAGCGTCATGCGAAGGAAAAGAAGATATCGGCTCGATCATGCCGGGCCGGACACATTTGCAGGGCGTCGCGCGAGTTTTACCGAAGACACAGGCATCCGGAAGACGCGATGCGAAAGGCCCACCGGGTTGCGCTCCGGCTGAGGGCTCAAACCTGTTCAAAGTCTGGCGAAATATGCCGTTCTCCCGCAAAGAATACAGCGAAAGCTTCGTGAACTCTGACGCCGCGCGCTCAGAGCGCCTCGTACGGCGGGATCGCGTCGAGGAAGCGGTGCGTGCCGCGCGCCCGGTCCGTCACCCAGCAATAATGTGTGAGGCCGTTCGTGACGACGAGATACTTCGCCCGCACGACGGTATTGTACCGTCCCACCTGATCGAAGACGGCCTGCCCGATCGCCACGCCGGGCGCCTTGCATTCGACCATGAGGAGCGGCGTCCCCGTGCGGTCGTGCACGATCACGTCGGCGCGGCGCGGCATCCCCTCGTACGGAAATACCGGCTCGACGGAGACGAGCCCGCGCGGCGCGCCCCGGTCGTGGATGAGGTAGTGCACGAAATGTTGCCGCACCCATTCCTCGGGCGTCAACCGCACATATTTCCCCCGGACCGAATCGAAGATCATCTCCTTCCCGTCGAGCATCCGGATGCGGAAATCGACGGGCGGAAGGTTGAGCGCGGGACGTTCGGAAGCCGTCATGGGATCGAGGTTCATCGGGAGAGGGGTGTCTTTCCGGCGGCGTCGTATCCGGTCAGTTCCACATAGCCATAGCCCGAGACGGGCCGCCCGTCCGCCGTGCCGGCGACGCGGACCGCGCCTTCCCAGTACCGCACCGCCCCGTCGATCTCCTGATCGGCAAGGAGCGGCGTCAGCTCGAGGTCGAGGCGCTCGGAGGGGACGCGGAGCCGCCAGCGCGCGGGATAGACGGCATCGCCGCGAGGGCTGCGCCAGTGGCCGCGCACGTCGAGCGCGACGGCCTCTCGGGAGAGCTTGCGCACGGCCCCGTCCACGCCGACGAGGACGCCGTCGCTGTTCGGGTCGGCCTGGCCTTCGCGGGTGCGGAGCCGGTAATACATGAGGTCGCGCCCGTCGTCGAGTTGGAGAGCAAACCAGTCCCAGCCCACCTGGTTCTCGCCGAGGGCGCTCGTGCTCCATTCACGGTCCATCCAGCTCAGCCCACGGACCGCGAACGTCTCGCCGTCGACGACGACGGCGCCTTCGGTTTCCAGGCGCGTCATCGAATAATAGTACGAGGCGTTCCCGGGCCGGTCGCTTTTCCGGTCGAGCCCCCGGTCGCCCTGAAGCACGATCGGTTTCGCGGGCCGCACCGTCAGGTCGATGGCCGCGTCGTCGGCTCCGGCGTGCAGGCGCATGGCGGGCAGCCCGTCCGGGGCCGCTGCGAGGGTCCAGTCTTCGAGCCAGACGCGGAACGGCTCGGCGCGCGCGCCGGCCAGACCCGCCGCTCCCCGGCTAAAGCGCTCGAACGGGAGGAAGCGCCCGCCTGCGACGTCGGTGAGGGCGAAATGGGCCATATACAGTTGCCGTGTGCCCCAGGCCGAGGCGCGCGGCGCGGCGGCCTGCGGCGGGGCCAGGGCGAAGCGGAAGATCGTCAGCTCGTACCCGAACCGGCGGCCCGTCTCCGTGTGAAGGTTGCCCGTGAAATACCACCACTCGTTCTTGAAGTCCGGATGCGGCCCGTGGTCTTCGGGAAAGCGGAAGGGCCGCACGGCGTCGGCCCGCGCATAGCCTGCCGTGTCGCTCGCCATCGCTTCGGCCACCGCCACCCGGGCCTGCACCGGCGCTTCCCCGCCCGGACCGAGCCAGAGTGCTCCGGCGACCAGCGCGAGCAAAACGACCAGTAGGGCAATAAGCGTTCGGGGCATGGCAAAAAGAGGGGGGATCCATCTCCATCGGTCCGCCTTCGACCCCGTTTCGGGCCAGGGGTTTCAGATTGCGCGAAAGCCCTCCCCGAATCCGCCTTCGCGCCCCCGCTCCGAACCGATCCGGACGCCGGGAGATTTTTACGCGGGGATTCCTTTTCTTGGGAGCACCCATTTTGGGGAGCGCCCTTTTTTCACCCTCTTTCTCTATTTCCAACCCCATGCCTTTCGTCCTCGCCCTCGACCAGGGAACGACCAGTTCCCGCGCCATCGTCTTCGATCACAACGGGCTGATCCGCGCCGTGGCCCAGCGGGAGTTCGAGCAGCTCTTCCCCCGGCCCGGCTACGTGGAGCACGACGCCGAGGAGATCTGGGCCACGCAGCTCGCCGTGGCCCGTGAGGCGCTCGAAACGGCCGGGGCGACCGCCGACGACGTCGCCGCCATCGGCATCACCAACCAGCGCGAGACGACCGTCGTGTGGGACCGCGAGACCGGCCGGCCCATCCACCACGCCATCGTCTGGCAGGACCGCCGCACGTCCGACTTTTGCGGGGCGCTCAAAGCCGACGGGCACGAGGCGCTTTTCCGGGAGCGCACCGGCCTCGTGCTCGACCCGTACTTCTCCGGCACCAAGGTGCGCTGGGTGCTCGATCACGTGGAGGGCGCGCGGGCAAAGGCGGCTGTGGGCACGCTCGCCTTCGGCACCATCGACTCGTGGCTCGTGTGGAACCTGACCGGCGGCCGCGTCCACGTCACCGATCCTTCGAACGCCTCGCGCACGCTGCTTTTCAACATCCACACGGGCGACTGGGACGACGAACTGCTCGGCATCCTCGACGTGCCCCGGAGCCTCCTCCCCGACGTGCGCTCGTCGAGCGAGGTCTACGGCGCGACCGCGGCGGGCCTCTTCGACGCCCCGATCCCCATCGCCGGCATCGCGGGCGACCAGCAGGCGGCGCTCTTCGGACAATTGTGCACGAAGCCCGGCATGGTCAAAAACACGTACGGGACGGGCTGTTTCATGCTCATGAACACCGGGACGGAGGCGGTCCCTTCGAAGAACAACCTGTTGACGACGGTGGCGTGGCGGCGTCAGGGGCGCACCGAGTACGCGCTCGAAGGCAGCATCTTCATCGCCGGAGCGGTGGTGCAGTGGCTCCGCGACGGCCTCGGGATCATCCGTTCCGCGCCGGAGGTGGAGGCCCTTGCGGCGAGCGTGCCGGACAACGGCGGCGTCTACCTCGTGCCCGCCTTCGCCGGCCTCGGGGCGCCGCACTGGGACCCGTACGCGCGCGGCGCGATCCTCGGCCTGACGCGCGGGGCCACGGCGGCCCACCTGGCCCGCGCCGCTCTCGAGAGCATCGCCTTTCAGGTGGCCGACGTCCTCGAAGCGATGGAAGCTGACGCCGGCATCCGGCTGGCCGAACTCCGCGTCGACGGCGGGGCCTCGCAGAACGACCTCCTCCTTCAGTTTCAAGCCGACCTCCTCGGCGTACCCGTCGTGCGGCCGAAGATCCTCGAGACGACGGCGCTCGGGGCGGCTTACCTCGCCGGCCTTGCCGTCGGCTTCTGGGACGGGCTCGAAGACCTCGCCGGGCAATGGGTGGAGGACCGCCGCTTCCTTCCCTCGATGCCGGAAGACGAGGTGCGCCGCCTCCGCGCCGGGTGGTTCAAAGCGCTCGAACGCGCCAGAGGCTGGGCGTAAGCCTGCCGCATGGCTTTCCGAAAAGACCTCACCAACCCGTAATCTCACCCGGACCCCATGACCCCTTTTGTCGGAGAAATCATCGGCACGGCCATGCTTCTGCTCCTCGGGAACGGCGTCGTCGCCAACGTGGTGCTCAAAAAAACCAAGGGCGCTTCGTCCGGCTGGATCGTCATCACGATGGGCTGGGGGATGGCCGTCTTCGTGAGCGTCTTCATGATGGGACCGATCAGCGGAGCGCACATCAACCCGGCGGTGACGGTGGGGCTGGCGGTGGCGGGCAAGTTTCCGTGGCATGAGGTGCCGGCGTATCTCCTGGCGCAGTTCATCGGGGCGGCGCTCGGAGCAGCGCTCGTGTGGCTGCACTATCGTCCCCACTTCCCCGTCACCGACGACGCCGATGCCAAACTCGCGGTGTTCTGCACCGGTCCGGCCATTCGGAACGCCTCCGCCAACTTCGCCTCCGAACTCATCGGCACGTTCGTGCTCGTCTTCGCCGTGCTCTACCTTGCCACGCCGGAGGTCGGCCTCGGCGCGCTCGACGCGTTGCCCGTGGGCTTCGTCGTGCTTGCCATCGGCCTCTCGCTCGGCGGAACCACCGGCTATGCCATCAACCCCGCCCGGGACCTCAGCCCGCGTTTCATGCACTTCCTGCTTCCCATCCCCGGCAAGCGCGACAGCGACTGGGGCTACGCATGGATCCCCGTCCTCGGCCCTCTCGCCGGCGCTACCCTCGCGGCGCTGGCGTATCGCATGCTTCTCTGACCAGGGGCAAGCCCCCGGAAAAAGCGGAAGCGCCTTCACCCGTAAACCATCGGGGAATTTCCCCACACGGAATTGGGGAGGCTCCCCCTTACGAGATATGGCCCTAAAACGGTATTGTTAGCCATACCCTGCGCGCGTAGGAGCAGGGGGTTTCGACTCACGGGTGATATGGCCCAATCCTTAGCACCCTGGAAGGGCGGCTCTCACGAGCCGCCCTTTTCCTTTGTGTCCGCTATCGCCGGAATGCGTCATTTCGATCGTCCTCGGCGCGCGCCGGCGCCCGAGGACCCGCCGTCCATGCCGGACTCCCCGCCCATTCCCACAACCGTGAACGCGCGCAAGCAACGCCGCGACGCCCCCTTCCCGATCGTGGCGTTCACGGGGGTCCCGGATCGATCCGGCCGTCTTCAGCCCTGTTCCGACGCCGCTTCCGTCGGTTTTGCCCCTTTTCCGATCATATGCTCACGCGACAGCTCTTAAGCTTTTTTCCTGATTGACGATACTTGTTTCTGTATGGCATGTCCTTTCGTCAAAGGGTGTGGCCTGAAAAGCGCCGGAGAAGCCATCATCTGTTTCCCGCCGCCCCCGGCTGCCTTGCCTCACGTGTGGAAAACCCCTGCACGCCCTGTTGAACGATTCCGTCTTCGCTTCTTTTAATTGTTCAAATACCGTTTCACCATGAAGCATACCCACAGACCCTGCATATTAACCGTCGAGGACAACGACCACACGCGGCAACTCGTCTCGTACTGGCTCAAGGATACGTTTGACGTCCAAATGGCGACGAACCCGGACGAGGCGCTTTCCATCGCAGAAAATCGAAGCTTCGACCTGCTGATGCTCGACATCAACCTGGGACGCGGACACAACGGGGTGGATCTTTTGCACGAGCTCCGCAAGCAGCCTGCCCTCAGCCGGACGCCGGCCCTTGCGTTCACGGCCTATGCCATGCCCAGCGACCAGAAACGACTTCTCGAAGAAGGCTTTACGCACTACGTCAGCAAGCCCTTCACGAAGGCGGAACTGCACGAAGCCATCGACGCGGCGCTGGCGCGGGCCTCTCTCGCCGCCTGACCCCACGCATCGACCGCGGAAACGCAGGCTGTCCTCTACGAGCCGAGAGACGCACACACGTCTCTCGGCTTTTTTTTGCATCCCGCCCGGCCCGCGAACGAATCGGCGACCGTCCGTGCGATTGCACGGGGCGACGGGAAGCGGGCCGCGCGACGGGAAGCGCAGGATCAGGCAGGGCGGCGATCCTGAGAAGGCGCATCCGTTCTCGGCTGCGGACGCGGGGGGTGATCCTCGCGCAGGGTCCCCGGAAACACAGGGAACGCAAGCGTGAAGGTGCTGCCCCGGCCCGGCTCGCTCTCGACCCAGACCCGCCCCTCGTGCATCTCCACGACCTGTTTGACGATGGACAGCCCGAGACCGGTCGACGACTCGCCTGCGGTGGGCTGTGCGGACAGCTTCTGAAACTTGCCGAAGAGTTTTCGCTTGTCCTCGTCGGTCAGGCCCGGCCCCTCATCGCGAACGGCGAAATACACCTCCCCATCGACGCGTGAAACCGTCACGTGAATTTCCTTGCCGTGTGGGGAATACTTGATCGCGTTGCTGATCAGGTTGTCCATAGCCCCCAGGATCCGCTCCGCATCCGCCTCGATCAGCAGGCTGTGCTCCGACGTGAGGGCGCAAACGATCCGCTGACCTTTCTTCTCGGCCTGTCCTTCATTGCGTCGCACCACGGTCTGAGCCAGTTCGGCCAGACTGACGGGCGCCCGTTCCGGGTCCAGTTTTCCGCTTTCAAGCGCTGCCGAATCGAGCAGTTGCGTGATCAGCCGAAGCATCTGGTCGGTCGAATCGTACACCAGATCCAGCAGTTCGATCAGATGCGAGTCGGGGTCGAGTTCGTCTTTGATGATGTTCGCAAACTCGCGGATGGCCGTCAGCGGGTTTTTCATGTCGTGCGAGGCGATGCTCAGGAGTTGCGACTTCATCTCGCTGGCTTCGAGCAGCGCGCCGTTGATCCGAACCAGTTCCTCGTTCAGCACCTTGAGCGCGCTTTGTTGCTCGCGCAAACGCATGAGGTTGTGCACGCGGGCCAGCAATTCGCGCGCGCTGAAGGGCTTGGCGATATAATCGTCCGCCCCGGCTTCCAGGCCCGTGATCTTGTCTTCGACCGAGGCCTTCGAGGTCAGGAGGATGACCGGGATGTGGTTGATGTCCTCGTCGCTCTTGACGGCCCGGCACAGTTCATAGCCGTTCATCACCGGCATCATCACGTCGCTGATGATGAGGCTGGGGCGATGCCGGCGCGCCTTCTCCAGCCCGTCGCGGCCGTCGCGGCCCACATAGAGGGCATAGTGTTCTCGAAGGCAACCGGCGACGTAGGCCCGGATGTCGGGGTTGTCGTCAACGATCAGGATAGTGGGGCGGTCGTCTCCTTCTTCCGGCATCACGTCTGCCAACACGTCGGCGTGCAACGTCTCGTCTTCGTCGAGCACGACCACCTCGACCATCGGCCCGCGGGCCGGAAGGCCGTCGGCCGGATCATCTCCCTCACCCTCGATCACCCGGGCGTTTTTGAGATGAGCCGTACCTTTCGGCAACGTCACGGTGAACACGGCTCCGGAACCGGGCTCGCTCTCCACCTCGATGTCTCCTCCGTGCAGGTCGACGAGTTCCTTCACGAGCGAGAGGCCGATGCCCGTTCCCTCCTGGACCCGGTGCACCGCGCCGTCAACCTGGTGGAAGCGGTTGAAAATGTAGGGCAGTTCCTCTTCCGGGATGCCCGGGCCGGTATCGCGGACGATGATCCGCACGGCTTCGCAGATGCGCTCGCCGATCGCCGCCGGTCCTTCCTCGACGCGCACCTCGATGCGTCCGCCGTCGGGCGTGAACTTCATCGCGTTCGAGAGCAGGTTGAAGAAGACCTTCTCCAGATTTTGATGGTCGAAATAGAGGATGGTTTCTTCCTGCTCCGTCTCAAACCGCAGGTCGATGCCGCGCTTCTCCGTGAAGGCCGTGAACGAGAGCATGATGCCTTCGATGAAGTCCACCACGTTGCCCGGCTGCACCTTCAGTGCCATCCGGCCCGATTCGAGCTTCGACAGATCGAGGAGCTGGTTGATCAGTCGGAGCAGCCGGCGGCTGTTGCGGAGCATGATCTCGAGCTGTTTGCGGAGCGTCTCGCTGAGTGAGCCGTACATGCCGGTCAGCGCGTTTTCGAGCGGGCCGATGTTGAGCGTCAGCGGCGTGCGAAACTCATGCGAGATGTTGCTGAAGAAGCGCGTCTTGATGCGGTCCATCTCCCGGAGTTGCTCGGCCTGTTCCTCGATGACGGCCCGCGCGCGTTCGGTCTCCCGAAGCGCCGTCTCGGTCTTCTCCTTCGCCAGACGCAAATCGCGGGTGCGCTCGGCCACCACCCGCTCCAGTTCCTGCCCGCGAGCCTTGAGCCGGTTGATGCGCAAACGATAGGCCGTAAAGCCGACGAACAGCAGGGACAGCACACTCAGAATCTGGAACCAGAGCGTCTGATAGAAGAACGGCTCCAGATAGAACGAGACCATGGCCTCGCCCGAGCTCCAGACACCATCGGCGTTGACGGCGCGGACGTAAAACCGGTATTCGCCGGGACGGAGGTTGGAATAATAGGCCGTTCGGCGCGTGCCTGCCTCCACCCAGCCTGCGTCTTCACCCGCGAGCCGGTATACATAGCGCACCTTCTCCGAGGCAATCAGGCTCAGCCCCACATAGTGAAACTCGAACTTGTGGTGTCCCGGTCGGATGCGCGTCTCGCCGTCGGACACGAGCGGCTCGCCGTCCAGCGTTATCTGTTCGATCACGACCGGCGGCGGGACGTCGTTGATGGCCAGGCGGGCCGGATCGACGGCCACGATGCCGTTGTTGGACGGGAACCACAGCCGTCCGTCCCGCGCTTTCCACCCCGCCGGCTGAAAGCCCCCCATAAACTCGCGCGACTTCAGTCCGTCCGAGCGGTCGAACACAACGGGAGTGATCTTTTCGACCTCTCCCCGGGCAAAAGCATCGAGTTGTTCCCGGGCCACGTAGAACAGCCCGAGGTTCGTCGTCATCCAGAGACGCCCCGTCCCGTCTTCCAGAATCTGCTGTATGGTGTCGTTGAAGAGTCCTTCGACGGTCGTGTATCGCGTCAGACGGCCGTCTTCGAGGCGATAGAGCCCCCCCTCGCGAAGCCCGAACCAGAGCGCACCGTCGGCATCTTCGTAGAGCGTGAGCACATAGTCGCTGAGCAAGCCGTCGGCTTTCGTATACTGCGCCGCCACTTTCCCGTCGATCCAGAGGTTGAGCCCGCCGACGTAGGTGCCCACCCAGAGTCCCCCGTTCCGGCTTTCGAGGATCACCGTGATGTCATTGCTCGAAAGACCGTCTTCGGTCGTGTACGTGGTGAAGACGCCGTCCCGGTAGCGCACGAGCCCGCCGGTGGTGCCGATCCAGAGGTTGTCTTTCGAATCGGTATACAGGGCATAGATGGCGTTTGCCGGCAGGCCGTCGGCGGTCGTGTAGGTGGTAAAGACGCCGTCCCGGTAGCGCACGAGCCCTTTTGCCGTACCGATCCATACGTTTCCCCCGTCGTCGCCGGTGAGGGAGAAGACGAAGTTGTGCGGCAGGCCGTCGGCGGTTGTGAACGTGGTGAAGGCTCCGTTCCGAAGGCGGGTCACGCCGCCGCCCTGCGAGCCTGCCCAGATTGCCCCGTCGGCGGCTTCGTAGACGGCGTACGCCGCATCGGTGGGAAACCCCTCTTTCGTGGTATAGGGGGTGAACTTCCCGTTCCACAGGCGTTCGAGCCCTCCACCCTCGGCGCCGATCCAGAGGCTTCCTTCGCGATCCTGAAAGAGCGCGTGTATGACATCGCTGCCAAGACCGTCTTCGGACGTAAAATGCTCGAAGCGGCCCTCGCGAAAGCGATTGAGGCCGTTGCGCGCCGTCCCGATCCACAGGCTTCCTGCGCGATCCTGACACAAGACGTTGATGCCGTTGCCGGAGAGGCCATCGGCGACCGTGAACGTGTCGAGCCGTCCGTTTCTGCTCCGGCGCGCCAGCCCTCCGTCCCGCGTCCCGATCCAGAGATTCCCTTCGGCGTCCTCATAAAGCGCCGTGACGTCGTCGCTCGGCAGCCCCTCGGCGGTGGTCATCCGGGAGAAGCGTCCGTCCTCGTAAACCGCCACCCCGGCCCCGCGCGTGCCGATCCAGACCCGACCCTCCGGCTCCACGTAAAGCGCATTGAGGTCGTCGCTCGGCAGGCCGTCTTCCGTGGTGAAACGACGCAGACCGCCGTCGGGGTCGAAGCGATACAGTCCGGCATCGAACGTGCTGACCCAGAGCGCGCCCGTCTCGTCCTCACCGATGGCGCTGATCCGCCCGTTCGCCAGGCTGTCGTTCAGGGGATGCGGCGTCAGGGACCCGTCGCGATAGCGCATCAATCCGCCGCCGCGGGTGCCCACCCACAGCGTCCCGTCCCGGCTCTCGAAAAGCGTTTCGATGTTGTTGACGCGAAGGGCCGTATTGCGTTTATCGAAGACGTGAAAACGAAGGCCGTCAAAGCGGGCGAGGCCTTCCTGCGTGCCCACCCACAGATAGCCGTCGCGGGTCTGGAGCAAGGCCGTGACGGTCTTGACGGGCAATCCCTCCTCGATGCCCCAGCGATCGAACGCATACTGCGTGACGGCCTTTTCGGGATCGAGCGAGCGAACCTGTTGCGCAAACGCGAATCCGCCTCCTGCAATCCACAGGAGCGTCGACACCAAAGCAATGAATATCCGGGGCGCCCCAAAAGGCATTATATGCGTACCATTTTGATGTCGGGGAAGCCCCCCACCTCTGCCGTCGACGTCTCGGCAGGAAATCCATCATCCATCTCGGGATAGCGCCGTCTTACGGACCAAATTCAATGGGAGGCGCTGTTTCCCGGTATCGTCTGTCGCCGGAATGCCTTAAGCGCGCCTCTTCTGTCCCCTATCCCTCGAAAGGACCGGCTCCGGTCCCCACATTTTTCCTGAAAAAGAGGTGCGAATCCGGGCATCCGACTCCCCCGCCCGACCACGCGAACGTCGCAACACCGGTCGTCGTATACTGCGGGCTCCAGACGCCTGTATTCGTCGCCCGACGCCCGGGCATGAATCGTTCCTTTCGTTCCTCCTCACCCGACCATCACCCTTCCCCATGGAAACCGTTCTCCTCTCCTCCCACCGTCGCTTTCGTCCGGAAAAGATGCAGAAGGTTCCGGTTTTCGAATCGCCCCGGCTCTTTTTTGATCAGTATTGCCTGTTGCCCGGCCAATTCCAGAAGGTGCACGCGCATGCGCGCGAGGACAAGATCTACGTGGTCCTGGAAGGCACGGCGGTTTTCGACATCGGCGGAGAGCGGCAGTCGCTCGGGGCAGGGTATGCGGTGATCGCCCGCGCCGGAGTGCCGCACGGCGTCCGAAACGACAGCGACGCGCCGACGACGCTCCTCGTGACGATGGCGCCGCGCCCCGACCGGGCGGGTTGACCCCCACCGAAGCGGCGGCAAGTCCTACCGTAATCGTGAAATCTTTGCCCGGCCCACGCGTCTCCGGGACCGACAGGGACGACAGGCGCCGTCGGCAGTGCGGTGGTACGTGATTTGAACGTAGACGGACGCGGCGTATCCACCGCGCCGCTGAGTCGAGCCCAAGTTGTCCGAGATCCCCATGTCCGCACGAGCCTCCCACCGCCTGTCTCTGCGCGCCCTTTCCGTGGTGCGCGTCCCCCTTCGCCTGAGCGACCGCATCCTGCCTGACGATCTCCGCGGCGAGGCCCGACGGCGGGGCCGTCTGCTCGTCGTCACGCTCGGCATGATGCTCTTCACGTCCGTGCTTTTTCTGGCGCGCGGTCTCGGTTCGCCCCCCGGCTTCGGCGCGGCCACAGCGGTCATCGCCGCGCAGGCCGTCTTTTTCGGGTCGCTCCTGCTCGTGCTTCGCGTAACCGGCGCGCCCCGGCTTGCGGGCGGACTCCTCATCATGGAGTTGTCCGCCGTGGCCGCCGCGCTCACGGTCGCCTCGAACGGCGTCGGCCTACACGCGCCGTTTTTTCTGCCGGCGCTCCCGGCGCTGGGACTGATCCTCGTCGATCACCGGCTGGCGGCCGCCGCCGCGCTCCCCATCGCGGCGGCGCTCCTCCGGCCCGTATCGTGGGTTCCGGCGCTGCTCTCCCCAGCCGCCATCGAGACGCTCACCGCTTTCTTCGTGCTCTCGGTCACCCTCGGTCTCGCCGGGCTCGGTCTGCTCGGGTGGGGATACGCCGCGCATCTCCGCCGCCGGCTCTCACATGCCCGCGAGTTGCTCCGGCGGAGCCGCGCCGTCGCCTCGGAACGCCGGGCCCGGTTCCGGAGCATACAGCAGCGCACCCTTGACGCAGCGGCACAAATCCGGCAAGACTACCAGACACGGCACGAAACCGCCCTTGCCGAGTTGCTCCGACGCCGCGATGAACTCGAACACCTGAAGGCCACGCTCCTGGCCAACATCAGCCATGAGGTGCGAACGCCGTTGACCGGCATCCTCGGCTATCTGGCCGTGCTCGAAGACCTCCTCGAAGAGCACGAACGCGAACTCGCCCGTCCGATCCGCACCCATGCCGAGCGTCTTCTCGAAACCCTCAACGCCATCCTCGATCTGTCGCGCCTCGAACAGAGTCCTCCGCCCCTCGTCTTGCAGCCGTTGCGGGCCTGCGTGCCCGTCGCCGAGACCGTGCGCGCGCTCAAGCCACGGGCGCATGAAAAGGGCCTTCGCCTCGAAATGATCGCCCGCGCGCCGGAAGCCTGCGCCCTCCTCGACCCGAAGAGCCTCGACACGATCCTTTTCCACCTGATCTCGAACGCCATCAAATTCACCGAAGAAGGCCGGGTGACCGTGGAAGTGGATGCCGACGAGACCTGGGTGATGGTGCGCGTGCGAGACACCGGTGTGGGCATTGCGCCGCATTTTCTCCCGCATCTCTTTGACGCCTTTCGCCAGGCATCGGCGGGCGAGACCCGCCGCTACGGCGGCAATGGGATCGGGCTGACGATCGTGAAAAAACTGGCCGGCCGACTCCAGGGCGAGGTCACCGTCGAGAGCGCCCCCCGGCAGGGCGCCACCTTCACCGTGCGCTTCCCCCGCGTCGTTCCGTCCTCTCTTCCGGCCACGCTTCCACGCGCCGCCTGAACCTCTCCGGCGTGTTTCCTCGCTTCCGGCGCTTCCGCCGCGCAACAAGGCCGAAGCGCCGACGTAGAGCCCGTCACCCAAACGCAACGACGTGGAAGCCTTCCCCCGTCCGGTTCGTCTAGGATGGTGAGGGCGGTTTCCCCGAATCTCCGCTCCTCACCCCGCCCCGCGATGGCTTCGAGGCACGCCGTGCAGCCTGTAACAATTCGCAGCGCCTGCCGTTTACTGCCATCGTGATTTGCCCGCCTATCACCAAGCGTTGTCCTCTTGACCATGCACACCTTTGCTCTCCCGCATCGATGCCTTTCCTTTTTTTGCTTCCTGCTTGGCGCAATGCTCCTCGTGATGCCGGAGCCTGCTTCTGCACAGGCGCAGAACGCGCGCTCGATCACCTTCGATGAAGCCGTGCGCATCGCGCTCGAACGCAACGTCACGCTCAAACGCGCCCGCAACACCGTCTCGCTCCAGTCGACGACCGTCGCCAAGGAACGCGCCGACTTCCTGCCCAACCTGAACCTCTCCTCGAACGCCAACCGCAACTTCGGCCTTTCGTTCGATCAGACGACGGGCCGCGTCGTCTCCACGACGAGCGACGCCTTCAGTCTTGGCGCCAACTCCTCGATCAACCTGTTCAACGGCTTCGGCGACGTCGCCTCGTACAACCAGGCCAGGCTGACGTTGGAGGCCAATGAGCATTCCTACGACCGCACGCGACAGACCGTGCTCTTCAACGTCATCACCAACTATCTCCAGGTGATCCTCGATCATGAGCAGATCCGCATCCGGCGCGAGGACCTCGAAGCGCAGCGACGGCAGCTCGAGCGCATCGACGAGTTCGTCCGCGTCGGTTCCCGTCCCATCTCGGACCTGTACCAGCAACAGGCCACCACGGCCAACAGCGAGCTTCAGTTGCTGGAGGCAGAACGTCTGGCGCAGATCAGCGAGACGCGGTTGATCCAGGTGCTTCAGCTCGATCCTTTTCAGGAATACGAGTTCGTCGCGCCCACGGCGCAGGAGATCAGCCTGATTCCTCAGACGTACGACGCCGAAGCGCTGCTCCGGAGCGCGTTCGACCGACGGGCGGACCTGAAGGCGCAGGAATTGACCATCGCCGCCGCCTCGGAGGGCATCCGCTTCGCCAAGTCCGCCTCGCTCCCGAGCCTTTCCCTGTCGGGGGGCCTCAACACCCGGTATTCCAGCCAGCTCCGGCGCGCTTCGGATTTCCAGGAAGTCACCGACCCCGTCACCGGCGAGACCCAGATGATCCCCACCGGCTTTGCCACCGTGCCCTTCGGCAATCAGCTCTCCGACAACCGCTCCGAATTCATCGGTCTGAACCTCCAGATCCCGATCTTCAACCGCTTTCAAACGAAAACCAACGTCGAGCGGGCGCGCGTGCAATATGAGAACGCGCGGCTGGACCTGGAAAACCTGGAACAGTCCGTCGCTTCGGAGGTGCGCCAGGCCTACCTCGACTATCAGACGGCCGTCAAGCGGCTCGACGTGACGGAGAAGCAGCTTCAGGCCGCCCAACAGGCCCTCGACGTGGAGCAGGAGCGATACAACGTGGGCGCCTCCACGCTCGTCGAACTGACGCAGGCGCGCTCGAACTTCGTGCAGGCTTCGAGCAACCGTATCCAGGCGATCTATCGGTTCCATTTTCAGGATTGGTTGATCGAATACTATCAGGGCATCCTCGATGCCTCGCGGCCGCTCTTTCGCTGATTTTCATCGGCCCCATTCGGACCGGCCTCTTCGCATCCCGACGCCCTCCCCTCAAGCAAACCAAAGGCATGGCAAAACAAAAGAAAAGCGCCACGCGCCGCATCCTGTTCTTGATTATCGCTCTGATCGTGCTGCTCGCCGCCGTCGGCGCCATCGGCAAGGCGACCGGACTCTTCGGCTCCCGCGACAAGGGCGTGGAGGTGGAGACGGCGAAGGCCGAGTTGCGCACGATCACGCAGGTGGTGACCGCCTCGGGCAAGGTCCAGCCCGAGATCGAGGTCAAGCTCAGCCCCGACGTCTCCGGCGAGATCATCGAGCTGCGCGTCAAGGAAGGCGACAAGGTGAAGCAGGGCGACCTCCTGGCCCGCATCCGACCGGATTTTTACGAGGCGCAGGTGGAACAGGCCGAAGCCGGCGTCTCTCAGGCGCAGGCGACGCAGGCCCAGCGCCGGGCCGATATGCTCACGGCCGAGATCGAGTACAAACGACAACAGTCCCTCTTCGACAAGCAGGCCATCTCGGAGAGCGATCTCCTGCGCGCCAAGAATCAGTATGACGTGGCCAAAGCCGGATACGACGCCGCCCGCTACTCGGTCGAGAGTGCGGAGGCCCGGCTGCGCGAGGCCCGCGAACAGCTCTCGAAGACGGCCATCTATGCGCCCATGAGCGGCACCGTGAGCAAGCTCGAAGTCGAACTCGGCGAACGCGTCGTCGGCACCACGCAGTTTACGGGCACCGAGATGCTCCGCATCGCCAAGCTCGACCAGATGGAGCTCGAAGTGGACGTCAACGAGAACGACGTGGTCAACGTGGCCATCGGCGACACGGCCACCATCGAGATCGACGCTTATCCGGAGCGTGCTTTCCACGGCCTCGTCACCGAAATCGCCAACTCGGCGCGCACGACCGGCGCGGGCACACAAGAACAGGTGACCAACTTCCCCGTCAAGATCCGCGTGCTCGACCGGCACAACCTCGACCTCGGCGATACGGCCCGGCAGACGCTTCAGAGCGAAGAGGTGCCCCTCCCCACCGAAGACACACCCCAGTTCCGCCCCGGCATGAGCGGCACCGTGGACATCTACACCAAGACCGTCCACGACGTCGTCTCCGTGCCCATCCAGGCCGTCACCGTGCGCGACTTCGTAAAAGTCAAACCCTCCGAGGAAGCGCCCGCCGACTCCACGAAGGAGCGCGCCGAGCCGTCGCTCAAAGAAGACCTCCGCAAGGTCGTCTTCCTCGTCGAGGACGGAAAGGCCAGGATGGTCGAGGTCGAAACCGGCATCTCGGACGACACCCACATCGAGATCAAGCGCGGTCTCCAGGGTGGAGAAGAGGTCGTCATAGGCCCGTATCGTGTGGTCAGCCGCATCCTCAAGCCGGACGACCCGGTGCGGATCAAGAAAGAAGGCGAGGCGCGCGGCCCGGTCGCCTCGTCCGAATAAACCGCCCCGGATGCCTCATTCCCGAAGACCAGACGCTGAAAGAACCGATATGGGAGCACCCCCGAGCGACGGCCGACCATTGATCGAGTTGATCGACATCACGAAAGTCTACCAGATGGGCACGCAGGAAGTGCACGCGCTGGCGGGTGTCTCGCTCACGGTCCACCCGAACGAGTACATCGCCGTGATGGGCCCCTCCGGCTCGGGCAAGTCGACCATGATGAACATCATCGGCTGCCTCGACGTGCCCACCACGGGCGCGTACATCCTCAACGGCCAGCGCGTGAGCGAGATGACGGACGACGAACTCGCGGAGGTGCGCAACAAGGAGATCGGCTTCGTCTTTCAGACGTTCAATCTGTTGCCCCGGGTGAACTGCCTGCAGAACGTGGAGTTGCCGCTCATCTACTCCGGCATCCGGCGACGGGAGCGGCGGGAGATGGCCGAGCGCGCGCTTTACAACGTCGGTCTCGGCGACCGCATCGATCACAAGCCGAACGAGCTCTCCGGCGGTCAGCGGCAGCGTGTGGCCGTGGCGCGGGCCCTCGTCAACAACCCCTCGCTGCTGCTCGCCGACGAGCCGACGGGCAACCTCGACACCCGCACCGGCGAGGAGATCCTTCGTCTCTTCGAAACGCTCTATCGCAAGGGCAACACCATCATGCTCGTCACACACGAGGCTGAGATCGCCAAGCACGCCCGCCGCATCGTGCGCCTCCGCGACGGACGCATCGAGCACGACGAGCCCGTGCCGCATCCGACGCTCGCCCACCTCGACCTCGCCGACCTCGAAACCGAGGCCCTCCACGCGGCCTGACCCTCCCGTGCTTCGGAGACGGGAACCGATATTCGCAAAAGGCGTTTCCGACTGCCTGTAAACGATACGCCGCGTTCGTCTAGGGGTCTAGGACGCCGGCCTCTCACGCCGGTAACACGGGTTCAAATCCCGTACGCGGTACCCAGCCTCGGAGCACTTCCTCCGGGGCTTTTTTGTTTGCGATCGCCGCAGTCGTTCGCGATCGCCGCACGAAAAAAAAGAGCGGCTCCGGTTTCCCGAAGCCGCTCGTCTTTTCATGACCGGGCCTGCGTCATTCGCCTTTGCCTTGCTCCCCGTCCGGGGAAGCCTGCTTCTTGGGCATGAGCACGTTGTCGATCAGGCCGTACTCTTTGGCCTCTTCCGCGCCCATCCAGTAATCCCGGTCGGCGTCGGCCTCGATCTTGTCGACGTCCTGCCCCGTATGTTCGGCGAGGATCTCGTAGAGCCGACGCTTCATCTTCAGGATCTCCCGCGCGTGGATCTCGATGTCGGAAGCCTGCCCCTGCACGCCGCCCATCCAGGGCTGGTGGATCATGATGCGCGAGTTCGGCAGCGCGGCGCGTTTGCCTGCGGCGCCCGCCGCCAGCAACACCGAGCCCATCGACGCGGCCAGACCGACGCAGATCGTCGCTACGGGACAGCTGATGTACTGCATCGTATCGTAGACGGCGAGCCCGCTGTCGATGGAACCGCCGGGCGAGTTGACATAAATATTGATGTCGCGCTCGGGGTCTTCGCTGGCCAGGTAGAGCAACTGGGCCACCATCAGGTTCGCCACCTGATCGTTGATCGCCGTGCCGAGAATGATGATGCGTTCTTTCAGAAGCCGGCTGAAGATGTCGTAGGCGCGCTCGCCGCGGGTGGTCTGCTCGACCACCATCGGCACGAGCGCGCCCATCGAGTTCTCCTGAAAAGGACCGCTGTAGATCCCGCCCGGCGGCGTGCCCAGGCCCTTGCTGAATTTCAAAAAATCATCAACCATCGTTGCCTTCCATCGGGTTCAGAATGATGCGACGCAGAGCGGGCCTCGAAGAGCCGCGCCCTCCTGCCGCCCCTGTTTTACGCCTGATGCAACCGTGCCGGAACGGCGTTAGTTCCGTCGCCGAAACACCGTTCCGGGGCGCGCGCCCGCGCCATCCGCGCCGCCCTCCATGTGGGGCGGAAGCGGCCTGCGACGGCGGCCCCGGTCTCCGGAACGTCTCGCTCAGGCTTGCTCCCGGGCCTCGTCTTTACCGGCTTCCGGCGCGGCCGCTTCCGTCGCCTCCGCCCCGGCGGCTTCCGGCTCCTCGCCCTCGATGATCTCGAACTCCGCTTCGGAAGCCTGTTGGGCTTCCTCGGCGAGACGCAGCGCCTCCTCCTCGCGCGCTTTCATCTCCGCCTCGTACGTCTCCAGGTCTTTCTCGACGACCTCGAACTTCGCCTCCAGAGCTTTGAAGACCTTCTCGTTGAGCAGGCGCTGGTCGAGTTGATCCATCAGCGTCCGGTTCACCTGATAATACTGGCGGAGGTCGTCGGCGGAGAACTCGGCTTCGGCGGCCATCTCCTCGAAGTGCGCCATCCGGTCTTCGTCCGTCACCTCCAGCCCTTCCTGCTCGATGAGCTTGTCCCGGATGAACATCCACCGCGCCTGCCGCACGGCGTCGGGCTTACGGCTCTGAAGGTAGCCGGACAGGTCGAAGCCCTCGGGGATCTCGCCTCCGACGTACTGTTTCAATTCATCGACGAACGACTCGAGGTACATGCCGACGACCGACTCCGGCACCGGGATCGGGTGGCGTTTCACGAGCCGTTCCACCATCTCTCCTTCCATGAGCTCGCGCCCGCGCTTCTCCCACATCTCTTCGAGATGCTTCCGGATGTCGGCGCGAAGGTCTTCCACGCGCTCGATGCGGCCCTCGGTGAGTTCCTTGACGAACTCGTCGTCGAGTTCGGGCATCTCCCGCCGCTTCACTTCCCGGATCGTCACGTCATACGTGTGGGTGTGATGCGGAGCGCCGGAACCGGCGTCGCCGTGGTCATGATCGTGCGCCAGCGTCACGCGGACCGTCTCGCCCGCTTTCTTTCCAACGAGCGGCTTGCGGAGCGCTTCGGGCGTCTCCTCATCGTTGAGGAAAAAGGCGCGCTCCGTCTTTTGCCCGATGATCGGGGTCCCGCTCGCCTCGTCGATGGTCTGCATCTCGACCTCGACGTAGTCCTCGGGACCGGCGGGCTCGTCTACCGGAACGAGGTCGGCCTCTTTTTCGAGCAGGCGCTCGATCTCCCGCTCGACCTCCTCGTCGGTGACCTCGTGGACGAGCCGCGTCACCTGTTCGCCGGACAGGTCTTCGAGTTCGAACGTGGGCCGCACGCCGAAGCGCACCGCGGCGTGGAGGTCGCCTTCGAGTTCATAGTCGAGCCGTGTCAGGACGGGTTGCCCGAGCACCTCGTAGGCGCCCTTTTCGAGCACTTCGCTCTCGTAGACTTTCTGCACCCGCTCGGCCGCCAGCGCCTCGCCGATCTCCTGCCCGTGGAGTTTTTTCACGAGCGAAAGCGGCACTTTGCCGGGCCGGAAGCCGCGCATGGTGGCCCGGCTTCGCTGCGCCCGAAGCGCCTTGTTGAGCTCTTCCGCCAGTTCCTCGGCGGGAATGGTCACGTCGAACTCGTACTCGACGTCGCTGATCTGTTTGATCTCTGTCTGCATCGTCCTCTGGAATGCGCGTCTCGCACCGGCCGGGGGCCGGGTCCGACGGCGGTCTATCGACAAGAAAAGGGATGCTTCGGCACCCCTCCGTGAAAAGATATTCTGACCTTGAACGCCCTCATGCGGCGGGGTAGAGCGCCTTTTTCGGCGGCGTCGCATGACGTTTCAGCTTGGGCATGAGCTCTTCGATCTTGAACTTCCACAGCCCCGCGCTCCGGATCCACACCCGGATCGTCTCCCCGTCGTGAAGGGTGAGCACGAGGTTGGCAGTGCGGCGATCCCGCACCCCGTCGATCCACTCGACCGAGGCCACGTCGGCCAGTGACACGAGGCGTCGGTGCGGCCCGCGCCATCCCATCCCGGAAAACATCAGACGGTCCTCGAAGAGCCGGGCGCGCGCCCGCGCCAGCCGCCGCCCCTCATACCGGAACGGCCCCGTCATCACCGTGATCTCGCGCATGAGCTTTTCCGAGCCTGTGAGTTCTCTCGTGTGAACCGTGTGCGTAGGATTTGCCGAAGAGCATCCGGCTCGCTATCGACCCTGCCGAACGGGATAAGTTCTTCCCTTTTCGACAAAAAAGTGTCACCGTGCCGACTTTTTCACGAAAACTCAGAAGTCAAAGCCAACGGAGAGATAGACGTTTCGAGGGCCGAAGCTGCGCCCGTCGTAGGGCCAGGCGAAGTCGAGGCGTACCGGATAGCCGAGCAGGATCGTGCGCAGCCCGAAGCCCGCGCCGACGAGCAGGTCGTCGAAGACGCGCTTGCCGTCTTCGTTCTGGCGGAAGACGTTGAACCGTTTGTCGAGGCCGCGCCCGCCCCACACGCCCCCCACGTCGGTGAAGGCGACGCCCTGGATGTTGTAGAGGGGGAGGATCGGCAGCGGTCCCGGCAAGAGCGCCGCCACGAGCGGGAACCGAAACTCGGCGTTGAGGAGCCCGAAATACGAGCCGTTGCGCGCGTTGATGTCGAAGCCGCGCAGGGGCAGGATCGGGGTGGCGAAGACGAAGTCGGTGAGGTCGTCGATGGGGAAGCCGTTGACCTCGTCGAAGGAGCGGTTGATCCAGTTGAGCACGCCGGAGCTGTAGAAGAGTTGCCGGTTCGGCCCGAAAGAAGCGCCGCCGGAGGTGCGGAGGGCGAAGCTGTACCGGCCGCGCCCGAACGAGGCGTAGGCCCGCGCGTCGGCGAGCACGGAGAAGAACTGCACCTGGCGGTCGTTGAAGCTGAAGGGGCTGCCGGAGAGACTCAGCGCCACGCGCGTCCCGCCGGAAGGCGCGAGGAAGCCCGGCGTGGTGACGTCGCGCGTGAAGGTGACCGACGGGTAGAGGAGCGTCCGCGTCTGCGACGGCTCGGCGGCGTCGGTGATGTCGGCCTGGCTGACGCCGACGACGGACAGATCCACGTCGAGGCGACGGAACTTGTCGAACGGATAGCTGGCCGACAGGCTCACGCCGTACTGCCGGTAGCGGAAGTACGTAGGAGAGGGCCTGCGGAAATCGGGGAGCAGGCGCGAGGTGTGAAAACCGGTGAAGCTCCAGTCGGTGCGGCGCGGCAGGTAATCGTAGGCGATGATGTAGTCCGAATTGCGGAGATCGATGAGCAAGTTCGTGGCCACGACGATGCGGTGGTTGCCGAGCATGTCGGAGAACATCATCTGCGTGATGCCCTGCACCCCGTAGAGCACGTCATAACCCGCCGTGCCGTAGACGATGTCGGGCGAGAAGCTGAGCCGGTATTTTTTCGGTTTGAAGTTGCCTTCGGCGTCGAGGTTGTCCGTCGGGTGAAAGGGGTCGTCGAAGGGGTCGCCCTCCTCGTAGCCGGCTTCCCGGCGGCGCTCGCGCCGTTCGCGGCGGATCTCTTCGAAGGCGCTGGTGAACGTGTAGTCCGGGAAATCGACGCGCACGCCGCCGGTGTGCAGGCTGTCGGTGACGAGAGGAGGCGGGGCGGCGTCCGCGTCGGCGGCGCCCTCGAAAGAGGCCGAGAACGGAGGCTGCGCCGCCGCCAGCAGGAGCGATCGCGGGTCGCGGGTGCGGTCGCGGGCATACGGCACGCCGTCGGAGGCGTCGCGGAGGAAGGGGTTGCTCTGCCGGAGCGCGGGGCGGGCCAGCGCCAGCGCGGGGGCGGGCGCGGAAGTCTCTTTCATCGCCCGTTGCGCCCACACGTTCGGCGCGAGCGGAGCGCGCCCCGGGTCCCGCTCGAAAGGCGCACGCAGGATGAAGATCGACGGCGTGCCTTCCCGCAGGCTCACGAGCGCCGCGCGCTGCCCGTCCGCCGAGAGCGCCACCTGCATCACCCCCACCGCCAGATCCGTGAGCGGCCGTTCGACGCCCGTGGCGAGATCCTTTTCATACAGGTTGTACACCCCGTTCCGGTCCGAGACGAAGAGCAGCCGGTTCGGGTCCGCGCCAAACTTTGCGTGCTTGTCGTCCCATTGTTCGTCGAACGTGAGCCGTTCGAGGCGGTCCGCGCCGAACCTCAGGCGATAGACGTCGAACTGGTGATAGTCCTGGTCGATCATCCGGAAGGCATCGCCCCGATAGCGTCCCGTTTCGAGGTGGGCGCCCCGGTCGCTGTGAAAGACGAGGGCCGCGCCGTCCGGGCTCCACGCCGGCTCGTGGTCGCTGAAGACATCGTTCGTATAGTTGACCGTCTCGCCCGTGGCGAGGTCGAGCACGAAGAGGTCGCTCTGTTCATCCACCGACGCTTCGAAGGCGATGCGCGCGCCGTCCGGGCTCCACGCCACGGACAGGATCTGATCGACGCCGGGGACGCGGTAGTGCGTCGCGGCGCGGGTGCGCACGTCCACCACGGCGACGGCGTCGCTCGGCCCGCTCTTGACGGCCAGCGCGATCTTCTCCCCGTCGGGGCTCCACGACAGGCCGGGCGTGAGGATGCGCAGGCTCTCGAAGGCCGTGCTCGTCTGCCCCGCCACCAGCTTTCGAAGGATCGTGCCGTCCGTGACATTGGCCAGATAGACGTCGAAGAGGCCGTTCTTCGTGGTGACGAACGCCAGTCGGTCTCCCTGCGGCGAGAGCGCGGGGCTGGTGTTGTAGAAGCCGTCCTCGCGCGTGATGAGCGGGCGGGCAATGACGCCGAGATCCTCGCGGGCGGCCACCTCGGGGAAATAGACCTCGCGGAGCGCTTTGTGCCAGCGTCGGGAGAGGTCTTCCAGCGAAAGGCCCGTCGCCCGCCGGAAGGCGCCGTCCACCGAATGCCCGGCCTTCAAGCGCTGAAGAATGTCGGCGATCTTCTCGTCTCCGTACTGCTCGGCCACGTAATCCCACACGCTCTGCCCGCCGCGATAGGCAAAGAAACCGTCGAGGCGCTCGATGGAGGCCAGTTGATCGTCGAGAACCGCCTCCCGCACGTACATGTCGGAGTCGGTGTCCCACCCGAGGGCGGCATACTCGGCCAGCCCTTCGTTGAACCACAACGGCAGCCGAAGCCGGATGTTGTTTTGAAGGATGGCCTGAATCGACCCGCCATAAAGCATATCGTTGAGGACGGCGTGGACGAGTTCGTGGTGCACCACGCGGCGGAAATCCCGATAGTCGCCGGTGAACGGCACGGCGATGCGATTTTTGAACAGTTCGGTGACGCCGCCGATGCCCTCGGAGTAGGCAGGCAGGTCCACCGCATTGGTCACCGCAAAATCGTTGTGGCTCTGATAGACGATCAGGGGAATGCGGTGCGTGAGGCGGTATTGGAAGAGCCGTGTGATCTGCGCGTACGCCTGCTCCGCCGCCCGCGCCGTGAAGCCGGCCAGACGCTCTCCACCCTCATAATAATAGACGTCGAAGTGCTCCGACTGCACGTAGTGCCACGTCTCGGCCCGGTACTGCACCTTGTTTTTTCCGAACCGGAAATACTGGGCCGATGCCCGTCCCGCCACCGCTCCCGTCACCGCCCCTGCCACGAGCAGGGCCGCCGCCATCCTCCGGACCCGACACCACGACGCGTTCGACATTGGAAAGGGGAAATTTACACGCGGAGAGACACCGGGTTCTAACCGACGCCTTCCTCCAAGTTCCTGAAATCCAAGGCAAAAAGGGGGGACATCAGAGGCTCGCGTCCGCCCGGGTCAGGGGACTCACCTTCGTTCGCCGTCGGGGGCTCCCTTCGGTCGCGTCGAGGTCCCACACCCATACACCCACACATTTCGCGTCAGGACGTTCGTCATTTCCCAAACCAGCCGTCCTCTCCCGCGGATCGCCCTCTCGGGCGCTTCCTCACGCGTACCGGATCCATCGGAGGAGGTCCTTGAGGCGCGGCTTTTTGCCGTACATGAGGATGCCGACGCGATAGACGCGGGCGCTCACCCAGATCGCCCCGATGAACGCGCCGACGAGCAAGAGGAACGAGAGCGACACCTGCCAGAAGGGCACGTCGGTGACGGCCACGCGCACCACCATCGGGATGGGCGAAAAGAAGGGGATCATCGACAGGAGCACCGCCAGCGTGGAGTTGGGCGCTTCGATGACCGGCTGGATGAAGATGATCGAGATGATGATCGGCATCATCACCGGCAGGAGCAGGGACTGGGCGTCCTGCTGCTGTTCCACCGCCGAGCCGATGGCGGCGAAGAGGCTGGCATAAAGCAGATAGCCCGCGAGAAAGAAAAGCACGAACCACACGAAGACGTCCGGCGAGAGGTGCGGCGGGGTGAAGTTGGCCGCGGCCAGCAGTTCCTCCTGCGAGGCGTCGACCGGGAGGTTCAGCTTCGCCGGGTCGAGGAAGAGCGAGAGGATGGTCCCCGAGAAGAGCGTCCCTGCCATGATGAGCGCCGCCCACACCACCATCTGCACCAGCCCCATCGCGCCGATGCCGAGCACCTTGCCCATGAGCAGTTGAAAGGGCCGCACCGACGAGACGATGATTTCGACCACGCGGCTGAGCTTCTCCTCGATGACGCCCTGCATCACCACGGAGCCGTAGATGAGCATGGCCAGATAGATGAGGAATCCCATGATGAATCCGACCACGATGTACGCACCCGTGTCCCCGGCAGTCTCGCCCGCTTCGGTCAGCTTCACCATGCGGATCGGCACGCGTTCCTTCAGGATGTCGATCACTTCGAGCGGCACGTTGCGCCGGAGCAGCCGTTGTTTCTCGACGGCGCTCCGCACCCGCCCCGCAATTTCTCCCTGAAAGACCGAGGCCCCGCCGCCCTCCGGCGAGTAGTACACGGCTTCTCCCTCACCGTCGAGCAACCCGGCCGGGAGCACCAGATAACCGTCGTATCGGCCCGCCATCACCGCGCTCCGCACCGAATCCGGCGGGACGTCGGGCGCGACGAACCGGTACCGTTCGTCCGACGACGCCTCCAGATCCGGCAACAGCACGCCCGTCTCGTCGACCACCGCGATGGTGCGTTCTCCGCCTTCCATGGCCGAAACCGCCACCACGCCGATGATCACGAAGAAGGCGATCAACGCGATGGGACCGAGCAACGTGGTGAGGATGAACCACTTCGAACGCACCCGTCGCAAGAATTCGTTCTTGAGGACGATCCAGATTTTGCTCATAGCATCAACGGCTCAAAATGAGAGGGTGCGCCCACCCCGCGAACGCCGGTCCACACGGTCATCCGGCGGCGGCCCCGGACGCTTCCGGCTCCTGCCGGCGGCCGCTCACGACGGTGACAAAGATTTCCCGCAGCGGCGGCTCCACGAGTTCGAAGCGCGTGATCTCCCGCACGCCGGCCAGGGCCCGTTCGAGCACGCGACGCGGCGTCGCCCCGTCGAGCAGGCGAAGCTCCGCGTGACTCCGGCTCCGCATACTCACCCGCGCCAGCCCTTCGGCTTCGATCTCGTCGAGGAACGCATCGTCGCCGTCGAAGTCGAGCAGGATGGTGTTGCGCCCGAAGCGACGTTTCACCTCGCGAAGCGCTCCCTGCAGCACGATCTCCCCCTTCGAGATCAGGCAGATGTCGTCGCACAACTGTTCCACCTGTTCCATGCGGTGTGAGGCAAAGAGGATCGTGCGCCCGTCCTCCTTCAGTTCCATGATGACATCGTTGAGCAACTCGGCATTGATCGGGTCAAGGCCGCCGAAAGGCTCGTCGAGGATGAGCAGTTCGGGCGCATGGAGGATGGTGGCGATGAACTGCACTTTCTGCTGCATCCCCTTGGAGAGCTCTTCGGTTTTCTTCCCCGCCCAGTCGCTCGCGCCGAAGCGGTCGAGCCAGTGCCGCACCTTCTTCCGGGCATCGGAGCGCGAGAGCCCCTTCAGTTCGGCCAGGTAGACCAGTTGCTCGCCCACCTTCATCTTCTTGTACAGCCCCCGCTCTTCGGGCAGATAGCCCATGCGCTCCTGGCTCCACGGTCCCACCGGTTGACCGTCGAGGAGCACCTGCCCCTCATCCGGCACGGTGATGTACGCAATCATGCGAATGGTGGAGGTCTTGCCCGCGCCGTTGGGACCGAGCAGACCGAGGATCCGCCCCGGATGCGCCGTGAAGGAGACGTGGTTCACGGCCACGAGGTCGTCGTATCGCTTCGTCACGTTCTCGAGAGAGAGCATCATAGGCCTGCAGCGGATCGCAAAAAAACAACATCTTCTTCGAGCCTCCCCTCCAAAAGTTGCGCAGAAGCTGAGGCGCAACGGGGCAGTCGCTCGCATCGGGAAGACGGTCCTGCCGAAGGGGTTCGGGTGACGGGGAGCACCCGCCGTTGCCACCGGGACAACGCGCAGAGACGGCGCCAAGATACGCCTCGCCCCTCCACGCCCGCAATGCTTCCGAGGCTCAGAGCAAATTCATCGTCGCCGACGGGATCGGGATCAGGTATTGCTTTTCGAACACGTCCTCATGCACGCCGAACTGGCCGGTCCCCCGGAAGTCCACGGCCACGTAGTTCTCGACCACGCGTTTGACCTCACCGATGCCGTAATAGACCGGCATCGGGCCATAATACACGAGTTGTCCTTCGCTGAGCTCTTTCCTTCGCCGGGCGCGCCGGTGAAAGGCCGGCACCCGGGGCAGCAGCTCCAGCCGATAGGGACTCAATCCATTCTTCTTCGCCGCACGTGCTTTTCTCACGAGAACCTGCTTGTCTGACTGCGCAACGCACAAAAACCCTGGTGGGGGGGCCGACGGCAACGCCGATTCGGGGCGGGTCTCTAACGCCGCGTGCCCGGACAAGATTCAGTCCCGCCGCGTCCGACGCGCGTTCCCTTCCGCCGGGCCACCCGGGCGTTTTCGTCGTTTTTCCGATAAGGCGGCTTGGTTTGCCGCCGCCCGTTGGGTATTATAGTCGCCCCATACGATTCCCACCGCTGCCCGCTCGGCAGCCTCCCGGCATCCTCTCTTCCCACCTTTTCATTACCGCACTTTCATGACCACCTATCGCGACAAGATCGTTGACCGGCAGGTCGGGCGAAACGCCGAACTGTTCGCCCAGGCCATCGGCCAAATGGAGACCGCCGAAGAACGCTATCCCTACCTGCGCATCCTCATCAGCATCATCGAACAGGCCCATCCGGAATGGAACCAGGCGCCGCAGAAAGACCGGCAGATCGCGCACCTCATCATGCGCATGAGCAAGGGCACGCTCGACCTCAATGAGGTGGCCGAGGTCGTTCGCGTCCGCGACGAAGAGCGGGGATATTTTTACGACTGATCCGCGCGTCCGCGGCCGCGCGTCTGCGGCCGCGCTCCCCGTCAACCGATCCGGTCCGGATTGCTTCGGACGAACTCAGCCCAGTTCTTATGCCGGCGCGTGGCCCCGTGCGCGAGGCGATGCGCGTGGCACACCGCCACCGCCAGCGCGTCCGAGGCGTCGAGCGTAACCTCCGGCGCGTCTGCCTCGATGGCGAGCAGCGTGCGGATCATGTACGCGACCTGCTCCTTCGACGCCTGCCCCATGCCGGTGACGGCCTTCTTCACTTCCTTCGGCGTGTACTCGGTCACGGGCACGCCCCGGTTGAGCGCCGCGAGCATGGCGGCGGCTTGCGCCCGACCCAGCTTCAACATCGACTGCGGGTTGCGCCCGTAGACCGGCATCTCGATGGCGCACGCATCCGGCAAGCATCGCTCGATCACGCCCGTGACCCGCTCATAGATGTGCTTGAGGCGGAGCTGGTGATCGTCCTGTGTATCGAGCTTGAGCGCCCCGTATTCGATCAACCGTTCCGGTTGCCCCCGCGTCACTTCGACGACGCCGTAGCCGGTGAAACGCGAGCCTGGATCGATGCCGAGAATAATCATGGAGCGGGTGGGGCATGCGTGAGAAAACCCGTTCCCGAGCGCCGGAAACAGGGGGAATCGCCGGAGGTCAGGAGAGCGCTTCGAGGGTGGCCTCGTCGAGGTTGAGCGTGGTATAGACGGCCTGCACGTCCGGGTGCTCCTCGATCTTCTCGATCAGCGCGGCGACCTTCCGCGCCGCCTCCGGATCGAGCGTGACCGTGGTGGTGGGAATGCGCTGAAGACTCGCCTCCTCCGGCTCGATGCCCGCCGCTTCGAGCGCCTCCTGCACCGCACCGAACTGCTCCACCGGCGCCGTGACGACGAACGCGCCGTCCTCCTCCGTCAGATCCTCCGCACCGGCTTCGACGACGCGTTCGAAAAGCTCCATCTCGTCAAGACCCTCGGCGGGGATTTCGAAGATGCTTTTGCGGTCGAAGAGGAAGGCCACCGAGCCGCTTTGTCCGAGGCTGCCGCCCGCCTTGCTGAAAAGCGCCCGGAGGTCGGCCACCGTGCGGTTCGTGTTGTCGGTGAGCGCCTCGACGAAGACCGCCACACCGTGCGGCGCATACCCTTCGTACGTGATTTCCTCGTAGTCGGCCCCCTCGATCTCGCCCGTGCCCCGCTTGATGGCCCGCTCGATGTTGTCTTTGGGCATGTTCTCGCTCTTGGCCTTCTCGACGGCCAGCGCCAGGCGGGGGTTCATGCCGGGATCGCCGCCGCCCTCCCGGGCCGCCACCATGATGTCGCGCGTGATGCGCGCCCACGCTTTCGAACGTTTCGCATCCGTCGCAGCCTTCTGCCGCTTGATCTTCGACCATTTATTGTGGCCCGCCATAGTCTTCCTTTTCTCTGTTCACGATGCTCGAGACGATTCGTCCTCAATATACGCCGCCTCCCGCACTTACGGTCCTCTTCCGGGATAATTCGCGCGCAAACGCCCTCGCATTGGAACGCCCCTCGCACGACGAAACTCCGCACGTCGTCGGCGGTATCTTCGTGCGCTTCCCTCCAACCCATCCCTTCCCGCCCCATGCCCCTCCCTCCGAACGCGCCGTGGTGGAAAACCGGCGTCATCTATCAGATCT
This sequence comes from Rhodocaloribacter sp., assembly GCF_056451265.1. Lineage (NCBI taxonomy): Bacteria > Pseudomonadati > Rhodothermota > Rhodothermia > Rhodothermales > Rhodothermaceae > Rhodocaloribacter > Rhodocaloribacter sp. The sequence goes on from NZ_JBWOPL010000041.1 coordinate 89,289, forward strand.
ATCCCCGCAGTTTCAAAGACACCACCGGCAACGGCGTGGGCGACCTCCGGGGCATCATCGAAACGCTCGACTACCTCGACCACACGCTCGGCGTGGATGCCCTCTGGCTCTCGCCCTTCTACCCCTCCCCCATGGCCGACTTCGGCTACGACGTCTCCGACTATACCGACGTCCACCCCCTCTTCGGCGACCTCGCCACGTTCGATGCGCTCGTGGGGAAAGCACACGAACGCGGCCTCAAGGTGATCATCGACGTCGTGCCGAACCACACGTCCGAGGCGCATCCGTGGTTCGTCGAATCGCGCGCCTCCCGAGACCATCCCCGGCGCGACTGGTACGTCTGGCGCGACCCCGCTCCCGACGGCGGCCCGCCGAACAACTGGCTGAGCGTCTTCGGCGGACCGGCGTGGGAATGGGACGAAACGACCGGACAATATTATCTGCACTCGTTCCTCAAGGAACAGCCCGATCTGAACTGGCGCAACCCCGAGGTCCGCCGCGCCATGTTCGAGGTCTTCCGCTTCTGGCTCGAACGCGACGTGGACGGCTTCCGCATCGACGTGGCGCACTTCATCATGAAGGATCCGCTCGAACGCGACAATCCGCCGAACCCGCATCCCGGCGACTACCACAAGGACATGGGCGCCTACGATACGCAGCTTCACCTGTATGACAAGGGCCACGAGGACGTGCACGGCGTCTTCCGGGACCTGCGCCGCCTCCTCGATGCCTACAGCCGCGAGCGCGAGCGCTTCGCCGTCGGCGAGATCCATCTGTACGATTGGGACGCGTGGGCCCGGTATTACGGCGAGAACCTCGACGAGCTGCACATGCCGTTCAACTTCGCGCTCCTGCGGCCGAACTGGGAAGCCCGCGCCGTCCGCGCCGTGGTGGACGGCCTGGAGGCGGCCCTGCCCGAAGGCGCCTGGCCCAACTACGTGCTCGGCAACCACGACGAGACGCGCATCGCCGGGCGCTACGGACGGGCGCAGAGCCGCGTCGCCGCCGTGCTTCTGCTCACGCTGCGCGGCACGCCCACCCTCTATTACGGCGATGAACTCGGCCTGCGCGAAGTGGACATCCCGCCCGAAAAACGGCAGGATCCGTGGGGGCTGCGCGTGCCCGGCCTCGGCCGCGACGGATGCCGCACCCCCATGCCCTGGAACGCCTCTCACGCCGCAGGCTTCACCACCGGCGAACCCTGGCTCCCCCTCAACGACGACTATGAATCGGTCAACGTGGACGCCGAGCTGAAGGACCCGCGCTCGACGCTCACCCTCTACCGACGGCTGCTCACGCTTCGAAAAAACACCCGCGCCCTCCACGCGGGCGACTACCAACCCCTCGACGACGTCCCCCCGAACGTTTTCGCCTATCTCCGACAGGCCGACGGCGAAACCGTCATGATCGCGCTCAACTTCGCGGCGGAACCCGCGCGCGTGCCTTTCCCGGGGCAGGGCCGCCTCCTCCTCTCCTCCCACCTCGACCGCGACGACGAGCCGCTCCGCGAACACGTGTCCCTGCGCCCCCACGAGGCCGTAATCCTTGCCCGATGACGCCGGGCTGCCCGGCGCTCCCGAACCCGTTTTCACACGCCTTGCTTGCAATGCGCCGTTCCGATTTCTAGATTTGTGGGTCGATTCCCCCGGCGCGGGCCCCATGCTCCATCTACATGTTTCGGTCCACGCTCCTCCAATCTTCTCAGAGTCTTTCCCCCGAAAACGTTTTCTGACCGAGCCGTCTTTTTTTGAAAGGTAAACGATTACATCACCTCCCCGAGGGTATCTCCATTTTCCCGGACGCTCTTCACCGGGCGCCCCTTCCGTGCGCGGACGAACTCGGGAGGCGCTCTACTCGAAATCCCAGAGATCCTTTATGGCAACCTTACAAGATGTGGCGCGGGAGGCCGGCGTCTCTTCCGCAACCGTCTCCCGGGTCCTGAACGGCTCGCCAAAGGTGCACGCGAAGACCCGCAAACGGGTCGAGGACGCCATCGAGCGGCTCGGCTACCGGCGCAGCCGGGTAGCGCGGCGGCTGCGCGTGCAGGGCGGGCGCTCACACATCCTCGGCCTGATGATCCCCGACATCCAGAACCCCTTCTTTTCCGACGTGGCGCGCGGCGTCGAAGACTATGCCTACACGCATGAATATGCCGTCATCCTGTGCAGTTCGGACGAGGATCCCCAAAAACAGGCGTTCTATCTGAACACGATGCAGGCCGAATCGGTGGACGGCATCATCCTGCCGCCCATCCCCGGCGAGAACCGCGTCATCGAGGACCTGCTGGAGAAGGATCGTCTGCCCGTCGTGTGCCTGGACCGGCGGCTGCCGGGGAGTTCGCCCGACACCGTCGTCGTCGACAACCGGCGCGGCGCTTTCGAGGCTGTCGAGCGGCTGATCCGCCTGGGTCACCGGCGCATCGGGATCATCACCGGGCTGCCGTCGCTCTCGACGAGCCGGGAGCGCCTGGAGGGGTACATGGAAGCGCTTTCAAAGCATCACGTCGCGCCGGACCCCGCCCTGGTGCGCGAGGGAGACTCGAAGTATCGGAGCGGCCTCCGGCAGACCGACGCTTTGCTCGATCTGCCCGAGCCGCCCACGGCGCTTTTTGTGTGCAACAACCTGATGACCCTCGGCGCGCTCGAAGCCATCCACCTGCGGGGCTTTCATCCGCCGCACGATTTCTCGATCATCGGTTTCGACGACATGCCGTGGGCGGCTTCCCTGAACCCTCCGCTGACGACCGTCCGGCAACCCGGCCATGCCATCGGGCGCTGCGCGGCGGAATTGCTGTTGAAACGCATCGCCGACCCGGCGCGCCCGGCTTCGCTCGTCGTGCTTCAACCCGAACTCGTCGTTCGGCAATCGTGCGGCCCGGCGCCGGTGGTCTAGCCTCGCGCGCCCTTGCCTTCGCCCATAGGGCGATCCGAATTCCCTTGCCTGACGTAATCGTTTACATTTTCTTTATCCCCTGTTGACATTGGGGTGTATTTTGCGTTGATTTTCCTGTGCCTCCATACGCCTTTGGGCGTCGAACACAGGCGCATGTAAGCGCTTTTACCGCCCCCTCCTTCGTCTCTGAAAGCTATTGTCCGGCGGCAGACGAAACAGGTACGCGCCTATTTTGCCTGACTTTCATCTTCCGAACACCCATTGGATCGCGCGGTCTACTTCGCGTCGGGCCGCACGATTTGGTTTGCCTCACCCGTAAATCCCGCCAACTTAACGCTTAATCGACATGGTCAAACGTATACTGCTCTTCAGTATCCTGATGCTTTCCTGCGCGAGCCTTGCTCTGGCGCAGAAGACCGTCAGCGGTACGGTAACGGACGCCGAAAGCGGTCTCCCCCTGCCGGGCGTCAACATTGCCATCAAAGGAACCCTGACCGGCACTACCACCGGCATCGACGGAGAATACAGCATCCAGGCCAACGAGGGGGATGTGCTCGTATTTTCCTTCGTCGGTTATCAGACCCAGGAAGTCCCCGTCGGCACGTCGAACGTCATCAACGTGGCGATGAAAGTCGACCAGGTCTTGCTCGACGAGGTGGTCGTGGTGGGATATGGGACGCAGCGCCGGGCCAACATCACCGGTTCGGCCGAGCGCGTGATCGCCGATGAGGCGAACGTCGGGCTCATCAACTCTCCGGAGCAACTCTTCCAGGGGCGCGTGGCCGGGGTGAACGTGATCCAGAACGGCGGGGAGCCGGGTGCGCCGGTGACGGTCCGCATCCGCGGCGGCACCTCGATCAGCGCCTCGAACGAGCCGCTCTACGTCATCGACGGCGTGCCGATCGACAACAGCAACAGCTCGCCGCAGCTGATCGGCGAAGGCGGCAACACCCCCTCCTCCGGGCGCAAGAACCCGCTCGTCTTCCTGAACCCGAACGACATCGAGTCCGTGGACATCCTCAAGGACGCCTCGGCGGCGGCCATCTACGGAAGCCGCGGCGCCAACGGGGTCATCCTCATCACCACGAAGAAAGGACGCGCCGGGCAGATCCAGGTCGATTATGACGGCTACGTCTCTACGTCGACCTTCGCCAAAAAGCTGGACCTGCTGACCGCCGACGAGTACCGCGCAGCCGTCCGCCGGTTCGGGCTTCCGGAGAACAACCTCGGCAACGCCAACACCGACTGGCAGGATGCCGTGACGCGGGACGCCGTCTCGCAGCAGCACAACCTGTCCTTTGGAGGCGGCACCACGGCCACGCAGTACCGGGCCTCGGTCAGTTACCTCAACAACGAAGGCATCATCATCGACTCCGGGCTTGAGCGCGTCTCGGGTCGCATCAACGTCAACCACAAAGCCTTCGACGATCGGCTCCGGCTCGATACGCGCCTGACGGGGTCGTTCTTCAACGACAACCGCGCGCCGTTCAACCAGACCGGCGGCTTTGAAGGCGGCTTGCTGACCAACGTCATGAAGTATAACCCGACGTTGCCCGTCCATGCCGACCGCAACGGCGACGGCGTCGTCGGCAGCGACGAGTTCTTCGAGATCCCCGGCCAGACGTCGGTTAGAAACCCGGTGGCCATGGCCAGGCAGATCGCGGACATCACCAAGACGACCCGCGTGCTCGGAAGCTTCAAGGCGGACTATGACTTCACCTTCCTCACGCAGGGCCTGACCGGCACGGTGAACCTCGGCCTCGACCGGCAGCAGGCCAGCCGGCGCTACTTCATCCCGGGCGCCAACCCGCTCCGTTCATCGGTCAACGGGGAAGCGATCCAGTCCAACGCCGAGTTCAGCTCGGAACTCGTCGAGGTCTACGGCACCTATGCCCGCGTCTTCGAGGAGCAACACAACGTGAGCCTCGTGGGCGGCTACTCGTTCCAGGAGTTCACGCAGGAGGGCTTCCGCGCCGCCGCCCAGGGTTTCGTCACGGACCTGTTCGAGTACAACAACCTCGCCGCCGGCAGCTCGAACACGTTCCGACAGGAATCCTTCAAGCAGAAGAGCCGCCTGATCTCGTTCTTCAGCCGCTTGAACTACGACTACAAGGGCCGGTACATCCTCTCCGCCTCCCTTCGCCGCGACGGTTCCTCGCGCTTCGGTAAGGACGAGAAGTGGGGCATCTTCCCGGCGGTCACGGTGGGCTGGCGGCTCTCGGACGAGCGTTTCCTCAAAAGTATCGAGGCCATCAGCGACCTCAAGCTCCGCTTCGGATGGGGCGTCACGGGCAACCAGGAGATCGGCAACCTGCGTTCACTGCCCATCTTCGGCTCTGCCGGGAACGCGGTCATCGGCGAGAGTGAAGTCTCCGGCGTGGCTCCGACGAACTTCCCCAACCCGAACCTGAAGTGGGAGGAAACGACCCAGTTCAACGTCGGTCTCGACTACGACCTGTGGGGGAGCCGCGTCTACGGCTCGGTGGAGTTTTACAGCAAAACCACCGACGACCTGTTGCTCGAGTTCGAAGTGCCGCAGCCGGCCGCCGTGCCGACGCGTCTGGCCAATGCCGGCAAGATGAAAAACACCGGCATCGACTTCTCGCTCAACGGCGTCGTGCTCGACCGGGGCGACCTGTTCCTCGAACTCGGCGCAACGTTCAACGCCAACAGCAACGAGATCCAGAACCTCGGCGGGCGGACGCAGATCTTCACCGGACGCGCCAGCGGCGCGGGTCTGTCGCAGATCAACACACAGATCCTCACGCCCGGCGAACCCTTCGGGACGTTCTTCGGCCCGAAGTTTCTCGGCTTCTGCGGCGTGGATGTGGATCAGAACTCTGCCGAGTGCGCCGGCCTCGAGCAGGGCTCCCAGGCCTTCGAGCTCGACGCGCAGGGCAACCGCAAGCTCCAGATCATCGGCAACGCCCAGCCGGACTTCACCTACGGTCTGTCGGCGAATCTGACGTACAAGAGCTGGGACTTCAGCTTCTTCCTCCGGGGCGAGCAGGGACGTGAGGTGTTCAACAACACCGCGCTCGAATACTCTTCGAAGAACCTGCTCAACACGAACGTCAACTTCCTCCGGTCCGCGCTCAACGATCCGACACCGCTTGCCGAAGCGCCGGTCTGGTCCTCGCGCTGGGTGCAGGATGCCTCGTTCCTGCGCATGGAGAATATCACGCTCGGCTACACGTTCAAGAACGTCAAGACGCTCAGCTCCGCCGTGGGCATGATCCGCCGGGCGCGCATCTACGTGGCGGCGAACAACCTGTTCGTCCTGACGCCTTACGACGGCTTCGACCCGGAAGCGAACACGGAGGCTTCGGCCAGCGTGGGCAACATCCCGATCACCAGCCTCGGCATTGACTACACGAACTACCCGCGTCCGCGCACCTTCACGGCGGGCATCAGCATCGGGTTCTAGTGGTCATCCCCTGACCTCCGGGTGCTTGATAGAAGCCCTGTCCCGTATTTCAACTTTTACACCAGACCCTTAATCCCATGAATGCCTTCCTAACGCGCAAGACCTGGACGGTCGTCCTGCTGGCGGCGGCTTTCCTCGCTCCGGCGGCCGTGACGCTCCAGGGCTGCACCAATCTGGACGAGGAGACCTTCGGCGTCATCACGCCCGACCAGTTCTTCAAGACCGACGCCGAGATCGTCGCGGCCCTCGCGCCGGTCTATGCCCAGCTTCGGGCCATGATGTGGAATTACCACAACATCAGTGAAGTGACCTCCGATGAAGCCATCATCCCCGTGCGCGGCACGGACTGGGACGACGGCGGCCACTGGCGACAGCTGCACCAGCATAACTGGGACGCCCTGACGGTGGACTGGAACGGCGCCTGGGTCGATGCCTACACGGGCGTCGCCCGCGCCAACGTGGTGCTCGAAAACCTGGCCAACGCCGACGTGGACCAGAGCACGAAGGACGCCGTCAGCGCAGAGCTGCGCTACCTCCGCGCCTTCTACTATTACCAGTTGATGGACCTTTTCGGAGGCGTGCCCATCGTCGAGGAGGCCGCCGTCGACCCGGACAATCCGCCCTCGCGCGCCAGCCGCGCCGAAGTGTTCTCCTTCATCGAGAGCGAGCTCAACGCGATCCGCAGCGCCTTGCCCGACAGATGGGATGACGCCAACCTGGGCCGCGCCACGAAGTGGGCCGCCGACGCCCTCCTGGCGAAAATCTACCTCAACGCCCGCGAGTTCACCGGCACGATCTCCACGTCCGGCATCCAGCGCGGATCCGATCGCTGGCAGGACGCCATCGCCGCCGCCGACCGGGTGATCAACTCCGGGCAGTTCAGCCTCGCCGGCGACTACTTCGACAACTTCCGCGTCGATAACCACAACTCGCCGGAGATCATCTTCCAGGTCGGGCACCTCGGCAAGCCGGGCCTCGGGCTGAACTTCATCATGCGGACGCTCCACTACAACCAGATCCCGCAGACGCCGTGGAACGGCTTCTCGACGCTCGCCGAACGCTTCGAGTCCTTCGAAGACACCGACCGCCGCAAGAACATGTTCCTCGTCGGACAGATGTTCTCCAGCCCCAACGAGGGATGCATCGGCGCGGAGTGCTTCTCCTCGGGTGACCCGCTCCAGGACCGCGTCGGCAACCCGCTCGTGTTCACCGAAGAGTTCCTCGACCCCAACGGAAACCCCGTCACCGGCACCCCCGTCGGCGTCAATGAGACCTCGGGCGTGCGCATCCTCAAGTGGGAGATCGACCCGGCTCGTACGGGCGGCGACAACGGCAACAACTACGCCTTCTTCCGCCTGGCGGAGATGTACCTGATCAAGGCCGAAGCGCTCATCCGCCAGGGCAACGTGCAGGGCGGCATGGACCTGCTCAACCTCGTGCGCGCCCGGAGCTTCGACCCGGATGAACCGCTCACGGCGAACAGCCAGCAAGAGGCTCTCGACCACGTGCTGGCCGAACGCGGACGCGAACTGTTCTGGGAGGCCACCCGCCGCCAGGACCTCATCCGCTTCGATCAGTTCACCCGCGCCTGGGAATTCAAACCCCAGAGCGAAGGCTTCCGCGTCGTCGGGCCGGTCCCGCAGGTCCAGATCGACGCCAACCCGAACCTGACCCAAAACCCCGGTTACTAAACCGGACCGAACGTTGCCCTTCGGGTAACGGCTACCTCGAAACAACCCCGCTCGCCCCACGTGGACGGGCGGGGTTCGTTTTTTGAGCCCCTTCGCCTCACTCGCCTTTCCGCAACGTGTAGGGGCGATCGGCCGGTCGCCCCTGCCGGGCGATCGCCCTTGACACAAGCCCGCATCGCGCGTCCCCCGACGCCGGGAACCGGGCGCATCCTCAACCATAGTGACCTCTTCCCCCACCCCCTGACCCGCCCGATACGCCCGATGCCACGCCGCGCCCTTTCGCTTCTCCTCCCCCTGATCGGCCTTCTCTTCCCGGCCGGATGCGCGCAGGAAAAGCCGCCCCGGGAAGCGATCCACGTCGCGGGCGACAAGCTGTTCACCCTCCTCCCGGCGACATACACCGGCATCGACTTCGTCAACCGGCTCACCGACACCGACGCGTTCAACGTCTTCACCTATCGCAATTATTATGACGGCGGCGGCGTCGGGCTGGCCGATTTCAACGACGACGGACTCCTCGACGTCTTCTTCACCGCCAACCAGCTCGAAAACCGCCTCTACCTCAACCGGGGCGACTTCGTGTTCGAAGACGTGACGGACCGCGCCGGCGTCGGCGGCTCGCACCGATGGGCCACCGGCGTGAGCATCGCCGACGTGGACGGGGACGGGGACCTCGACCTCTACGTGTGCAATTCGGGCGACGTCCCCGGCGACGACCGCGCCAACGAGCTCTTCATCAACCGGGGCGTGGACGACGACGGCGTGCCCCGCTTCGACGAACGCGCCGCCGCCTTCGGTCTCGACGACCGGGGCTACGGCACGCACGCCGCTTTCTTCGACTATGACCGCGACGGCGACCTCGACCTCTATCTCATGAACAACTCGTCGCGTCCGATCTCGAGCTTCAAGGTGCAAAACGTCCGCCACGTCCGCCACGCGCTCGGCGGCGACCGCCTCTTTCGTAACGACGACGGCCATTTCACCGACGTGAGCGAAGCCGCCGGCATCTACGGCAGCGAGATCGGCTTCGGCCTCGGCGTCACCGTCGGCGACGTGAACCGCGACGGCTGGCCCGACCTCTACCTCTCGAACGACTTCTTCGAGCGCGATTACCTCTACCTCAACAACCACGACGGCACGTTCCGCGAAGCCGTCAAAGAGGCCATGCCCCACATCAGCCAGTCGTCGATGGGCGCGGACATGGCCGACCTCAACAACGACGGCTACCCCGAGATCTACGTCACCGACATGCTGCCCGAGAGCGACCTCCGCCTCAAAACGACCTCGACGTTCGATTCGTGGGAAGCCTATGAAGGCGGCCTGCGCAATGATTTTTACCATCAGATCATGCGCAACATGCTCCACCGGAACAACGCCGACGGCGCCTTCAGCGAGATCGGCCTGATCGCCGGCGTCGCCGCGACGGACTGGAGCTGGAGCGCCCTCCTCGCCGACTTCGACCTCGACGGATACAAGGACATCTTCGTCGCCAACGGCGTCTACAAGGACCTCACCGACCAGGACTTCATCCAATCGTTCGGGAGCGACGCGAGCATCCGCGAGTTCGTGGCCGAGGAAGGGCTGAACTATCCGAAGCTCCTCTCGCGCATCGCCTCGACGCGGCTGCCGAACTACCTCTTCGCCAACAACGGCGACTTCACGTTCACCAACCGCGCCGCCGAATGGGGCCTCGACGCCCCGAGCTGGTCGAACGGCTCGGCCTACGGCGACCTCGACAACGACGGCGACCTCGACCTCGTGGTCAACAACCTCAACCACGAGGCGTTCGTCTATCGGAACGAAACCGACACGCTCCGCACCCGCCACTACCTTCAGGTCGCGCTCGAAGGCGAGGGGGCCAACACCCGGGGCGTCGGCGCGAAGGTGATGCTCTTTCGCGACGGGCAAACGCTGTACCTCGAACAGATGCCCATACGCGGCTTTCAATCGACCGTGGACGCGGTGCTCACCTTCGGTCTCGGCTCGTCCGTGCGCGTCGACTCGCTCCTCGTCGTGTGGCCGGACGACCGCTTCGAGATGCGCGCGGACGTCGCCGCCGACCAACGCCTGACGCTCCGACAGGCCGATGCGCGGGGCACGTACGTCTACCGCTCACCGCCCCCGGCCGACCTCCACTTCGAGGACGTCACCGACGACGTCGGCCCCGACTTCGTCCATCGCGAGAACCCTTTCGTCGACTTCAAGCGGGAACCGCTCCTGCCGAAGATGCTCTCGACCGAAGGCCCGGCCCTCGCCGCCGCCGACGTGAACGGCGACGGGCGCACGGACCTCTTCTTCGGCGGAGCGAAGGCGTCGCCGGGCGCGCTCTTCCTTCAGACGACGGACGGCGCGTTCACGCGGGCCGACACGGACGTCTTCGACGCCGACGCCATCGCCGAGGACGTGAGCGCCGCCTTCTTCGACGCCGACGGCGACGGGGACAAGGACCTCTACGTGGTCAGCGGCGGGAGCGAATACGGGCAGATGGCTCCGGGCCTCGTGGACCGTCTCTACCTCAACGACGGACGCGGCGGCTTCGAGAAAACGGTGCGTCGCCTGCCGGGGATGTACGAGAGCGGCTCGGTGGTCGCCCCCGCCGACTTCGACGGCGACGGCGACACGGACCTCTTCGTCGGCGCGCGCTCCGTGCCGTGGCGATACGGCGAGACGCCCGAAAGCGTCCTCCTCGAAAACGACGGACGCGGCTTCTTCACGAAGGTCCCCGACGAGCGCGCGCCCGGCCTTGCCCGCGTGGGCCTCGTCACCGACGCCGTATGGACCGACCTCGACGGCGACGGACGCGCGGACCTCGTGACGGCGGGCGAGTGGATGCCGGTCACCGTCTTCCGAAACGCGGGCGGCGGCAGGCTCGAACGACGCACCGACGACGGCCTCGACCGAAGCCACGGCCTGTGGAACCGCCTCCTCCCCGCCGACCTCGACGGCGACGGCGACCTCGACCTCGTGGCGGGCAACCTCGGCTTGAACGCCAGGCTCCGCGCCACCCCCTCGGAACCGCTCACGATGGTCGTCCACGACTTCGACCGGAACGGGTGGGTGGAGCAGATCCTCTCGGTGTACAAAGACGGCAAAAGCCTCCCGATGGCGCTCCGGAAGGACCTCGTCGGGCAGCTTCGCTTCCTCGGGGAACGGTTTCCCACCCACGCGTCGTACGCGGGAAAATCCGTCGAGGAGCTTTTCACGCCGGCGGAGCTCGAAGGCGCGCTCGTGAAAAAGGCGTACGAGCTTCGAACGGCGGTCTTCGAGAACCTCGGCGACGGGACGTTCGCCTTCCACGCGCTCCCGTTCGAAGCGCAGCTCTCGCCCATGTACGGCCTCCTCGCCGACGACTTCGACGGCGACGGGCGCACGGACCTCCTCCTCGCCGGTAACTTTTTCGGCTTCAAACCCGAACTCGGGCGCATGGACGCGAGCTACGGCGTTTTCCTTCGCGGCGACGGCGCGCTCGGCTTCACGACCGTCCTGCCGAAAGACAGCGGCTTCTTCGTTCCCGGACAGACGCGGCGCATGGCCCTCGTCGCCACACCCGGGCGACGGCTCGTCGTCGTCGCGCGGAACGATGCGGCCGCGCGCACCTTCGTCGTGCGATGAGCATGCAGAGATCATTCAGAGCGCCCCCTCGCCGTTTTCTCCGCACCCTTCCTCAAAACAACCTTCTTCCTCCGGGTCGTGCCCTCGTCTTCGACCCTCCCGCTTACGAGCGCCTTTTCAACCTATCGCCGACCCTTTCATGACCGCCTCCCGCCCCTTCGTCCGTCTTCGCACCTTCGCCCTCGCGTGGCTCGTCGTGAGCGTCCTGCCGGGCGGCTGCGCCGACCCTTCCGCCCCGACCGCGCCGCCGCTCTTCACCTCCGTGCCGCCCGAGGTCTCGCACGTCGCCTTCTCCAATGACCTGCCGGTGGACTCGACCTTCAACCTCATCGACTACCTGTACTTCTACGACGGCGGCGGCGTGGCGGTGGGCGACGTCAACGGGGACGGGCTCGTCGATCTCTTCTTCACGGCCAACCGCCTCCCGAACCGCCTCTATCTCAACCGGGGCGGCCTCGTCTTCGAAGACGTGACCGAGCGGGCCGGCGTCGGCGGAAAGGCCGACTGGACGAAAGGCGCGACCATGGCCGACGTCGACGGCGACGGACGGCTCGACATCTACGTCTCGAACGTGTCCCACGGCCCCATGAAGGGCAAAAATGCCCTGTTCGTCAACAACGGCGACGGCACGTTCACCGACCGCGCCGCCGACTTCGGGCTCGACCTCGAAGGCCTCTCCACGCAGGCCGTCTTTTTCGACTATGACGGCGACGGCGACCTCGACGTGTACCTCGTCCGACACTCCGTCCACGACATCGGCAAGATCGGCGGCGTCGAGTTTCGAGAAAACCGGAACCCCGAAGCGGGCGACCTCCTCCTCCGCAACGAGAACGGCCGTTTCATCGACATCAGCGCGGCGGCGGGCATCTACGGCAGCTTCCTCGGCTACGGCCTCGCCGCCGTCGCTTCCGACCTCAACCTCGACGGCTGCCCCGACCTCTACGTCTCGAACGACTTCCACGAGAACGACTACCTCTATTTCAACCATTGCGACGGGACCTTCACCGAGTCGGTCTATTCGGCCATGGGCCACACGAGCCTTTCCTCGATGGGCAACGACGCGGCGGACGTGAACAACGACGGGCGGCCCGACGTGGTGGTGACCGACATGCTCCCCGCCCGTCCGGACATCCTCAAGACCGTCGTCGGCCCGGAGGGCTACGACGTCTATCGCATCAAACGCAACCGGGGCTATCACCCTCAGTTCACCCGAAACACGCTTCAGATCAACATGGGGCGCGGGCGCTTCATCGACCTCGGCTTCTATGCCGGCATCGCCGCGACGGACTGGAGCTGGGCCGCCCTCCTCGCCGACCTCGACAACGACGGATGGAAGGACCTCTTCGTCACGAACGGCATCTTCCATCGTCCGAACGACCGGGACTACCTCCGCTTCGTCGTGCAACCCCGCGTGCAGGCCGTCCTCCGCGACACCCTCACGCGCCCCGTCCTCGAAGCCTTGCTCGAACACATGCCCTCCGTCCCGCTCCCGAACTATGCGTTCCAAAACAACGGCGACCTCACGTTCACGAACCGCGCCGCCGAATGGGGCCTCGGCGAACCCGGCTTCTCGAACGGCGCGGCCTATGCCGACCTCGACAACGACGGCGACCTCGACCTCGTGGTCAACAACGTCAACGCGACGGCGTCGATCTATGAGAACCACGCGAGCGAGCAACCGGACCGCCATTACCTCACGGTGGCGCTCGAAGGCGAGGGGGGCAACACGATGGGCATCGGCGCGAAGGTGATCGTCCGGCACGGCGGCCTGCGGCAGATGCTCGAACAGTCGCCCACGCGCGGGTGGGTCTCGTCGGTCGATCCGCGCCTCCACTTCGGCCTCGGCGCGAGCGCCCTGGTGGACACGCTGACGGTGATCTGGCCCGATCGCCGCTTTCAGGTGCTCACGGACGTCGCCGCGGACCGCGTGCTCACGCTCCGGCAGGCCGAGGCGGGCGGCGTCTACGTCTATCCCCCGCCGACCCCCGCCCACCCGCTCTTCGAGGACGTGACCGACGCCGTGGACCTCCCCTACCGCCACCGCGAGAACCCGTTCATCGACTTCACGCGCGAGCCGCTCATGCCGCACCTCCTCTCGACGGAAGGCCCGGCCCTCGCCGTGGGCGACGTCGACGGGGACGGCCTCGAGGACCTCTTCGCCGGAGGGGCGAAGTGGCAGCCCGCACGCCTTCTCAAGCAGACGCCCTCCGGCGACTTCCGCCCCGCCGACGAGGCGCTGTGGCAGGCCGACAGCCTCTTCGAGGACGTCGCCGCCGCCTTCTTCGACGCCGACGGGGACGCCGACCTCGACCTGTACGTGGTGAGCGCGGGCAATGAGTTCTGGGGCCGAAACAACGCCCTCCGCGACCGTCTGTACGTGAACGACGGCGCGGGCCGCTTCACGCGCGACGAGGCGGCCCTCCCGGAGCTTTACGCGCAGGGGTCCGTCGTCGCACCCGCCGACTTCGACGGGGACGGCGACCTCGACCTCTTCGTCGGCAGCCGGGTGCAGACGCGCACCTACGGCGCGACGCCGCCGAGCTTCCTCCTCGAAAACGACGGCGCGGGCCGCTTCACCGACGTGACGGCCTCGAAAGCCGAAGCCCTCGCCGGGGCGGGCATGGTCACCGCCGCCGCGTGGACCGACTACGACGGCGACGGCGACGAGGACCTCGTGGTGGTGGGCGAATGGATGCCCGTGCGCCTTTTTGAGAACGAGGACGGCCGCTTCGTCGAGCGCACCGGGGCGGCGGGCTTCACGGGCACGAACGGATGGTGGAGCGCCGTACACGCCGCCGACCTCGACGGCGACGGCGACGAGGACCTCGTGCTCGGCAACCTCGGGCACAACACATACCTCCGCGCCACCGCCGAGCAGCCCGTCCGCCTCTACCTCAAAGACTTCGACGCCAACGGCACGGTCGATCAGATCCTCACCCTGTACAAAGACGGCGTCGAGTCGCTCTTCGCCGACCGCGACGAGTTGATCCGGCAGATGCCGCGCCTCGCCGAGCGCTTCCCGACGTACGCCGCCTTCGGAGCCGCCCGCTTCCACGACGTTTTCTCCGACGACGACCTCCGGGACGCCGAGGTGCGGGTGGCGTACACGTTCACGACGACGTATGCCGAGAACAACGGCGACGGCACGTACACCACGCGCGCGCTCCCGGTGCAGGCGCAGTTCGCCCCCGTCCGCGCCGTCCTCTCCGGCGACTTCGACGGGGACGGGCATGCGGACGTGATCCTCGCGGGCAACTTCGGCGGCACGCCCACCCGGCGCGGGCGCGAGGACGCGAGCTACGGATGGTTCCTCCATGGCGACGGACGGGGCGGCTTCACGGTCGTCGAGCCCGCGACGAGCAACCTGTGGCTCACGGGCGAGGTGCGCGCCCTCCGCCGTCTCCGCCGCGCCGACGGCAGCCGCCTCCTCGTGGCCGCCCGTAACGACGACCGCCTCCAACTCGTCCAGTGGCACGCCCCGGACGCCGCGCTCACCCGGCGCGAATAAGCTTCCACACGCTGGTCACACGCGGGCGCTTGCGTGCAACCTCTCAGACGGGAGACCGCCGGATCGCCCCGCCCCACCGCGCGTATGTATGCCACTCCCTTCCACGAAGTATCCCTCTTCATCATGACCCGAACCGCACTCTTTCTCCCGCTCGCCTTTCTTCTCATCCTCACCGCGTGCGACTCCTCGGGCTCCAATGAGCCGGAGGTCAAGCCGAACTCCATCGACGGCAACTGGGTCGGCGAAGTCACCTCGCAGGATCAGAACGGCATGCCTCTCTCGTTCGCGGTCGACATGACGATTGCCGAGGACCGTTCGAACGTCACCGGCGGCGGCACCGTGACCGGCCCGGACGGCGCGAAATCGTTCGTGCTCGTCGAGGGGTCGAGCAGCTATCTCCACCCTATCATCAACTTCGACCTCCTCTTCGACGGCCCTCCGCTCGGTGAACTCAACGGCGCCATCACGGAAGATCTGAAACAGATCCGGGGCACGATGAGCGGCCCCGGCTTCGCAGGCATCGCCGAGTTGGAAATCGTCCTCTCGAAACGGCCGCAGTGAGGACGCCGATCTTCGCCGGGGGAACGCGCGCCTGAGCGCGGCCGATAGCGCCGAGCCGACGCGAGTCCCTTCACTTCCGCACGTCGAACGACAGCGTGCGCGTCACGGTCCGGCCCGTCGTGTCGTCGGTGACGTGGACGGCGACCTCGAAGCGCCCCTCTGCGCGGAGCTTGCGCAGATCCAGGAAGATGGTTTCGCGGGCGGTGCGGTGGTCGCTCGTGTAGGGCGTCGTCGCGGTGATGCGCTGTTCGCGTTCGCCGTTCTTGCCGCGCCGCACCACCTCATACGCCACGGTGAAATGGGCGCGATCGTCCGCGCCGAAGAGGAGGTGATACACCTCGAAGTACAGCCCGAACGCGATCTCCGGCGTGAGGGCGCCGTGGGGATACGGCGTCGCCTCGTCGAGGGGTTGCGCCGCGTCGAGGAGCCGGATCGGCTTGAGGTCGCTCATCTCCAGACGGGCCGGGTCGGGCGAGAGCGCCTCGACCATGCCGATGCGGTAGACGCCGACCTTGAACTTCGGCCCGCGCGCCACCGCCGCGCCCACCGACGATACGGACACGTCCCATTGAAGCGCGAGGCCGTATCGTCCCGTATCGCCCCGCGCCACGAAGGTTTGCGCCGGGATCACGGCCGTCTCGTCTCCCCCGGCGTCGGCCACCATGCGGCGGGCCACCTGCCGGCCCCGCGCGCGGAAGTCGTCCGTCTGGCGGAGCGCCGTCATCTCGATGAGATACGGTCCCTCGGGCGTGAAGCCCTCCTCGCTCAGCCGCTTCTCCAGCTTTTTCGAAGGCGCGAGGTCGCGGGTCTTCAGGCCCCAGTACACTTCGGTGCGCGTCGTGCCGTCGGGGTCGAGGAAGCGGGCCCATCGCACCTCGACGGGCAGGCGGTCCACGTCGTCGAAAACGTTCGTATAGGCGGCGGGGACGCGGGCCTCGCGGCTTTGGATGGCGCGGCGATCCTCGGCGCGGGCGCGCGAGAGCGTCGAGAAGACCGTGGCTGCCGGCGCCGGCGGCGTGGCCCGATACGTTCCGGCGGGGCTGCGCTGCGTCCCGGCGAGCGCATAGTCTTCGAGGAGCCCGAGGTAGTTCTCGATCTGTTCGTACATCGAGACGTAGTGCCCCTTCGGATGGTACAGCGCGAGCAACCGATAGATGCCCATCATCGAAGCCATGAGGCGCAGGCTGCTCCGCCGACCCCGAAGCGAAGGCGGCACGAGATCCACGGGACTGCCGAGCCGAAAGGGCCGCCCGCGCTCGCGCACGAAGAGGTACTGCGCGGTGTCGTCTACGTGGTCGTACACCCAGAAGACGCCCTCCGGATAGAACGGCGCGAGGGCGTCGGAGAGTTGGGGCCGAAGCGGCTCATTCTGATCGATCATGACGGCGGTGGTGCGGGCGGGCGGCCCGAGACGGATATAGATCTGTGCGCGGTCGTCGAAGCCGAGCGGGGCGAGCGGGTGGCCGAAGGTCTTCGTCGCGTGGGCGACGCGTTCGAGGTGTTCGAGCAGGCGTTCGTTCTCGGGCGTGGCCGGCAGCGGGTCCATGCTCCGCCACCACGCGGCCAGCCGCGCGCCCATGCCCGGGGGCAGGCGCACCGTGTCGGCGGCGGCGACCTCGGAGAGCCCCGTCGCTTCGCGGAGGCTGTCCGGGAGGATGAGCGCCAGCGGGGCGAGCACGCGCGTGCGGATGGGGCGAAGGTCCTCCGGCAGATCGCCGTCGAGGTGTTCGAGAAGCGTCAGATAGGCGGACGCCGCCACGGGATACCGAAGCGTGTCCTTCCGCGCAAAGGTCTGTGTGATGAGCGCATCGGCGAGCCGGAGGTCGATGCGGCCCGCTTCCGTGAGCGCCTGCCACCCGCGCGCCCACACGTCGAGGGCGCGTTCCGGCTTCTCCGCGGAGCGATAGGCGCGCCCGAGCCAGTACGCCGCCGACCCGCGCCCCGGCACGAAGAAGTCGGGAGCCTCGCGAAAGACGGCGGCGAGCGGCATCACGGCGGCCTCATACGCCCCTGCCTCGACGGCCCGCACGCCCTCGGCGAACGCAACGTTCAGCCCGGACAGCCCCTGTCCCCGCGCCACTCCGACGAGCAACATCATCCCGCAGAGTGCGCCGACCATCGTCAAAAATCGTCTTCGCCTCGCCATCTCGGAGCTCTCCGATCAACCGTAAAACACACGCCTTCCGCGCCTCGAACTTTCGATGCGAGGGACCGACGTATGTTACCCCCCGTTTTCCTCAAGGTTCGATAATTCCTTCGGTTATGCCCCCTTCGGCGAGAGCGCCGCTCACCGCAACGGCAAACGGATCGACCGGCGGACGTACCCTTCGTCGGATTCGTCGAAGGTGATGTGGAGGGCCGCGTCGCCGTTGGCGGCTTCGGTCACCGTCATGCCGCCGACCACGCCGATCCGGTGCGGCGTGCGGACGTAGAGCGTGTACGTCCGTCCGCCCCGCCCTTCGACGACGAGGTCGAGCACCTCCCCTTCGGTAAGGGGGAGCGCCCGTGCCCGGAGCACGCGAAGGCCCTCGTTCCGCGCGCCCTCCGGCGCGGGCTCCCGCCGCACGTACACGTGCGTGCCCGGCGTGTGGGTGAAGACGACCTCCACCCGTTCCGGCGGATCCTCCACGCGCACGACGGCCCGCTGACCATCTCCCCGGAAAACAACCTCGTAGTCCGCCTGCGGCCCCTCGTTCACCCGAACGTCCGTGAACGTCACGTCTATCGGAAAGGCGGGCGCCAGTTCCAGCGTCGCCACGCCCGTCCCGGCGGTTCGCTCGGCGACGAGGCGCGTCCGCCCGACGTCCCGGGTCATCCGGAGCGTGTACGTCGCATCGCCCGCCTTCACGTTCGTCAGTTCGAAGTGGTCCCAGTCCGCCGGAGGCTGCGGGGCGAAGCGGAGCGTGCGCCCGGCGTCCCGGACCTCCACGCCGGAGAGCCCGCGCACCGCCGGCGTGACGATCATCGCCTCGGACCACACCTGATGGTGCGACGAGCGCCCGAACGCCGTATTGAAATCCCCCGAAAGGAGTTCGGTCACGTAGCCGAGGGCGTCCTGATGCGTGAGGAAGGCGTTCGCCATGAGCGCCTGATAGCCGACGTGGGGCCGGTCGTACCGATACGCTCCCATGGCCGCCCATCCGGTGAAGAGCGGCCACACCGAGCCGTAGTGATAGGAGAGCGGATCATAGCGTTCGCTGCGATCCGAGAGAATGCGGGCGCCCCAGTCCGTCGCGAGCGCGCCCGCGCCGAGGTGGTCGATGGTCGCCTGCGCCCGTTCGTCGTCGAGGACGCCCCACCACATCGGCACGGCGGGCAACACGGTGTTCTCGTCGGCGAAGGGCTCGGTGTGTTCGGGGTCGGCGCGGCCCGGCGTTCGGCTCGAAAAGGCATAGCGTCCCACGTCTTCGAGCCAGTAGACCTTCTCGAGGGCCTGCCGTGTGCGGAAGGCGGCGGCGCGGCCATCCGCCGCCTGTCGCGCGTCGCCGAGCGCCACGGCCATCTCCGCCATATCCCGGGCCGCCTCCACCCACAGGCCCTGCATATAGATCTCCTCGTGCGCCGGATAAAGCTCGCCGCCCTCGACCCATCCGTGTCCGAAGCCCGTGTTCTCGATGAGATCGTTGCCGTCGGTGTCCGTGGCGGCGGTGAAGGCAAAGGCTTTCTTCAAGGCCTCCCAGTTCGCCCGGAGGTAGTCGAGGTCGCCCGTGGCGCGATAATGTTCGGCGTGGGCAATGATGAAGAGCGGGGTGGCGTCGGCGCTCGCCCACGGATACGGATAGTCGTCGAACCAGTCGAGGAGCGCGGCGCTTTGCGAGACTTCGTGAGGGATCTTTCCGTCCTCACGCTGAAATTTTTTGAGGAAGTCGAGCGCGGTGCGTGCGGCGTCGAAGTCGCCGTAGGCCAGGAGGGCGAACGTGGTCCACAGGGCGTCGCGTCCGAAGAACCAGGCGAAGCCGGGCCGCTCGCTGTTGCCCGCCGTTCGGAAGCCCGCCACGAAGCCCGTGCCGAGGTAGGGGTTCGTAGCCAGCCCCTTGTCCGTGCCGATCTTTGCCCACGCGAAGGCCTCGTCGAGCCGCTCGTCCGGGGTGTGCAGGGCGGTCGTCCGCGCGAGGAAGTCGCGATAATACCGGACGTTAGCGTCATAGAGCGCTTCGACCGAGCCGAGGATCCGGTCGTACGTCGCGCGCGCGGCCTCGAAGCCGTCCACGCTCCCCGCCACGACGACGGGGAGGAGATAGTCCCGCGCCGTCTCCGGCGACACGTCGAGGACGAACCGGTTGGGCACATCGCGCGGCTCCTCCTGATACGGCATCACGGACACGTCCCGCGCCCCCGGCGCGCCGACGATCCCGGCGAAACGGCGGCTCTCCTCGACGATGCCGTAATAGTCGCCCTCGTCATCCCAGAAAATGTTGCCCGTCATCAGCCCGGCGGGCCACATGAGGCGGAGATCGGGGCGAAACGAGGCGGTGATGGTGAGGGGCCGGACGCTGTCCACGTCGAGGAGCATGACCACGCCCCTCTCGTCGACCGGGGCGAAGAGGATCTGCCGGACGGTGAAGGCCGCGTGGGTGTACGTGAGGATCGTCGCCTCGGGCCGCACGTCCACGCTCGTGATGAGGTCCGTCCCGGCGAACGTGCCCGGATAGTCCGCGATCCGGAAGGCCAGTTCGAAGTCGGCGATGAGTTTGAGCGGATACGCCCACACCTCGAAGGGCCGGTTTTCATAGCCGAAGACGGCGGACTTTCGTCCGAGCACGTCGAAGAACGCGCCGATCCGTGCGGATCGTTCGAGCTTCAGGCCGCTCTCCGCAGGCTCGAAGCGCGGCACGAGGCCCGCCGTCGTCTGCGCCCGGGCGGTCGTCGGGAAAGCGAAGGTGACGAGCACGAGGCAGAGCGGAAGGAGCCGTGAGGATGCCATGGGTGTTGCCGGTTTGGGATGCGCGGGCGGAGGCGTTTACGCGCCCCGGAGCGCACCGCGTGTTTTGTTTCAGCTTTTTCTCGGGTGCACAAGATCCCGCTTGCATTTTTGTGATGCAAACGATTACAATTCAGGGCCTCTCTCCGGGAGGCCGCCCTGCCCTCCGGGCGACGGACGTTCTCCACCCCGTCCACGCGCATTCGTCCCCGGCGGCGCTTCGTCCCCGTCCGCTCACCAGCCTCGCACCTCCATGCCCGCTTTTGAACTGACCGCGCTCGATCTCTTCATGGTGGTGGCCTACGTCATCTTCATCGTATGGGTCGGCATCTACGTCTCCCAAAAGACCGAGACCACCACCGACTACTTCCTCGCGGGGCGATCGCTGACATGGTGGTTGATCGGCTTCTCGCTGTTTGCCTCCAACGTGTCTTCGAGCACGATGGTGGGGCTCTCCTCGAGCGCCTTCAGTTCGGGCATCTCGGTGTATAATTACGAGTGGATGGCGGCCTTCGTGCTCATCTTCTTCATCGTCTTTTTCCTGCCTTTCTACCTGAAAACGCAGGTTTTCACGATGCCCGAGTTTCTCGAGCGTCGTTTCGACGCGCGTTCGCGGTATTATTACTCCGCGCTGCTGGTGTTCATGAACATCGTCATCGACACGGCGGCGGCGCTGTATGCGGGTGCGCTGGTGGTGCAGATGATCTACCCGAACATTCCGCTGTGGCAGGCCGTGACGGTGCTCGGCGTGCTGGCGGGCTTCTACACGATCGCCGGAGGGCTGAAGGCCGTCGTCTACACCGACGCCGTACAGGCGGTGCTTCTGATCCTCGGCGCCCTGCTCGTGTCGGTCATCGCTTTCGACGCCGTCGGCTCGTGGGACGCCGTGCTCGCCGTCGTGCCGCCGGAGGACCTGAGCGTCATCCAGCCGGCCACCGACCCGACGATGCCGTGGCCCGGACTGCTCACGGGCGTCTTCCTCCTTGGCTTCTATTTCTGGGGCACCAACCAGTTCATGGTCCAGCGCACGCTCGGCGCGAAGGACCTCAACCACGGGCGGTGGGGCGCGCTCTTTGCCGGACTGCTCAAGCTCCCGATCATCTTCATCATGGTGCTGCCCGGCATCTTCGCCCGGCTGATCTATACGGCGGAGAGTCATCCCGAGATCGCCGCGCGCCTGGCCGAAAACGCCGACCTCATCTTTCCCACCCTCATGTTCGATCTGCTGCCGCCCGGCATCCGGGGGCTGATCATCACCGCGCTCGTGGCCGCCATCATGTCGAGCGTGGACTCGACGCTCAACTCGGCCTCGACGCTCGTGACGATGGACTTCGTCAAGAAGCTCCGTCCGAACGCGAGCAACCGCACGCTCGTGATCGTCGGACGCGTCGTCACGTTCGGTTTCATGACGCTGGCGATCCTGTGGGCGCCGCAGATCCTCCGCTTCCCCGACCTGTGGACGTACCTCCAGCAGATGCTCGCCTACCTCGCGCCGCCGGTGCTGGCCTGCTTCCTCGTGGGGCTTTTCTGGAAACGGGCCAACCGGCACAGCGCCTTTGCCGCGCTCCTCGTCGGACACTTCTCGGCGGCCGTCATCTTCGCCTTCGCGCTGGCCGGCAAGCTCATCATCCAGACCGGCCCGCTCGGCCCCGAGGAGGCGCTCCTTGCCGCGCAGGGCGTGCCCGTGCTCCATTTCCTCTACCTCCCCCCGATCCTCCTCTCCATCAGCGCCGTCACGATGGTCGTCGTCAGCCTGATGACGGAAGCGCCGGACCCGGAGCAGGTGAAAGAGCTGACGTGGACGCCCGCCTTCTTCCGTGAGGAGACGAAAGAGCTGGCCGCGCTCCCGTGGTACCTGAACTATCGGTACCAGTCGGTGGCCCTGCTTTTGCTCATCGCGCTTTTCGTCGGCATGTTCTGGTAAGAAACCCGGGCGGACGGTGCGGGCTTCATGCCGGGCGCCGCCCTCACACGAGCGCGCCATGGTTGCGAAGACGCCGGAGAGAATCACGAAGAAGCGGTGGGCGACCGGCGATCACGCGCGGCTGCTCCTCGAAGCGTTCCGGGCGCGGCAGGCGAAGAGGCTCGCCGACCGGCCGGCCCTCGACGCCCGCCTCGAAGCGCACCTGCCCGATTTCTGGGAGGCCTACGCGAGCGTATACGGCTCGGCCTTCGAGCAAGCCGCGTGGGCGCTCCGCCTCCTCGACGCCGCCGTCCGGGGAGCCCTCCGCCGACGGGCCGCCCTCCGCGCCCGCGACGCCCGGCACGAAGCGGACCCGCACGACTATCAAAGCCAGGAGGTCATCGGCGTCTCGCTCTACGTGGACCTCTTCGCCGGCACGCTCGCGGGCGTCCGCGAGCAGCTCCCGTACCTCGAAGAACTCGGCGTCACGTACGTGCATCTGATGCCGCTGCTCAAGACGCGCGAGGGGCCGAACGACGGCGGCTATGCCGTGGCCGACTATCGCACCGTCGACCCGCGCCTGGGCACGACGACCGACCTCCGCGCCCTCGCCGACGCCCTCCACGCACGGGGGATGCGCCTCGCCATCGACTTCGTGATGAACCATACGGCGCGGGAGCATCCGTGGGCGCAAAAGGCCCTCGCCGGCGACCCCGAGCGTCAGGCGTTCTACCTCATGTTCGACGACCGCGCCCTCCCCGACGCCTTCGAACGCACCCTCCCGGAGGTCTTCCCCGACTTCGCGCCCGGCAACTTCACCTTCGTGCCCGAGATCGGAAAGTGGGTGTGGACCTCGTTCTATGACTTCCAGTGGGACCTCGACTACCGGAACCCGGCGGTCTTCGCTGCGATGTTCGAGGAAATGCTCTTTCTGGCGAACACCGGCGCGGACGTCCTCCGCCTCGACGCC
Organism: Rhodocaloribacter sp.; assembly: GCF_056451265.1. Taxonomy (NCBI): domain Bacteria; kingdom Pseudomonadati; phylum Rhodothermota; class Rhodothermia; order Rhodothermales; family Rhodothermaceae; genus Rhodocaloribacter; species Rhodocaloribacter sp. Next base: position 112,774 of record NZ_JBWOPL010000041.1, read on the forward strand.
GTCCCGTTTCTGTGGAAAGAGATGGGCACGGACTGCCGCAATCTGCCCGAGGCGCACGCGCTCCTCCGCGCCTATCGCGCGCTCATGCGGATCGCCGCGCCGGGGGTGCTCTTCAAAGCCGAGGCCATCGTCGCGCCCGACGAGATCATCCGCTATCTCGGCGTGGGCGGGCACGAGGAGAAGGCGTGCGAACTGGCATACAATGCCACGCTGATGTGTCACCTCTGGCACGCGCTCGCCTCCGAGAACACCCGCCTGCTCCGCACGGCGCTCTCCACGCTTCCGCCGGCCCCCGCGAGCGCGCTCTGGCTCAACTACGTCCGCTGCCACGACGACATCGGATGGGGCATCGCCGACGAGGACGCCGCCGCCGTCGGGCAGGACGGGCATCGCACCCGCATGTTCTGCGCGGATTTTTACGCGGGCCGCCTGGCCGGAAGCTACGCCGAGGGCTATCGTTTTCAGATCGACCGCCGCACGGGCGAGGCGCGCACTTCCGGCACGGCCGCCGCCCTCGCCGGGCTGCAGAAAGCGCTCGTCGAAGGCGCGCCGGAGACCGTCGAGGCGGCGCTCGACCGGCTCCTGCTTTTGCACAACGTCGTCTTCACCATGCGCGGCGCGCCCCTGCTCTTCAGCGGCGACGAGGTGGGTCAGCTCAACGACTTCTCGTACCTCGACGACCCGCTCAAAGCCGCCGACAACCGGTGGGTGCATCGCCCGAGGATGGACTGGGAACGGGCCGAGCGAAGGCGCGTGCCGGGCACGGCGGCGCACCGGCTCTTCCACGGCCTCCAACGCTTCGCCGCGACGCGCAAACGCCTCCGGGCGCTCCACGGGCGGGCCGAGGAGCACCTCCTCTTCACCGAGAGCGACCGGCTCCTCGTCGTCGAGCGGGTGTATGAGGGCGAGCGGCTCCTCGTCGTGTCCAACTTCTCGCGCGCGCCCGAGCGCCTCCGGCTCTCCGCCCTTCCGGCGGCCTGGCGCGGCCCCGCTTTCCGCGACGCGCTCACCGGTGAGACGCTCTTTTTCACCTCCGGCGACCTCGTCGTGCCCCCGTACGGCTTCCGGTGGCTCCTGCCCGCGCCCGACGCTGCGCCGGGCGCGCCGGTGAAGACGACCCTCCGCCTCCGCATCGAGACGTTCTGGGGCGAGACGATCCACGCTTTCGGCGCGCTCGAAGCGCTCGGCGGCGGCGACCCCCGGCGGGCCGTGCCGCTCCACGCCGACGACTACCCGTACTGGACCGCCGAGGTCGAAATCCCGGAAGGGGTCTGTTTCACCTTCCAATGGTTCAAAAAGCGCGACCCGCACATCGCCGGATGGTCCGAAAAAACGTACTGGATGAAGGCCGGAGAAATGCGGATCTTTGAGCTTTGAAGTCATGGCGCATCGGGCGACCCGTGGCTCGCCCCGACGGGCGCGCGTTCGGGGGAAGGCGACTGCCTTCATGAAACCGCTCGCGCCCATGCGCCGTGTGGGAACGCCCCGACGGGACGCGCCGCCTCCCATGGCTCGGCGTGCGATGCCACCCGACCACCTCGAAACCCGCTCCAAGCCCTGACCCGGCCATGCAGACGACGGATGAAGCGAAGCGGGGTCACTCACCAATCCGATCCGGCCCATGTCCTCAACCTGGAAAGTTCGAATCTCGCTGGCGCTGAACTTCTTCGTCTTCGCCATTTTGCTCAACACCGTCGGCATCGTCATTGCCCGCGTCATCGAGAGCTACAGCGTCGACGATGCGCTGGCGGCGAGCCTGGAGGCGTTCAAGGACCTCTCCATCGCCGGGGCGTCGTTTCTGCTGGCCTCGTACATTCCGCGTTTCGGCTACCGGCGCTCGATGCTGGCGGGACTGCTGGCCGTCACGCTGGCAAGCATGCTCGTGGCGCTCGTGAGCGGCTTCTGGGTGACGCCCGTGCTCTACATGACCATCGGCGTCAGCTTCGCGCTGATGAAAGGCGCGGTGTATTCGACCATCGGCCTCATCACGAAAAACCAGCAGGACCACACCAGCCTGATGAACATCCTGGAAGGCACCTTTCAGGTCGGCGCGCTGACGGGGCCGCTCTTCTTCTCCCTTGCCCTGAGCCTGCATTTCTCGTGGAACCAGACGTACTGGCTCATCGCCTCGGTGAGCGCGCTGGCGTTTCTGCTATTGCTCAGCACGCCGCTCGACGAGCGCGAGGTGGCGGCGCATCCGGAGCAGGCGGGCATCGTGGAGATGTTCAAGCTGCTCCGCCTGCCGATGGTGTGGGTCTTCGTCCTCTGCGCGTGGCTCTACGTGATGATCGAGCAGAGCTTCGGCACGTGGCTGCCGACGTTCCACGAGCGCATCTTCGGCCTCGCGCCCGCCATTGCGGCGGGGCTGCTGAGCGTCTATGCCGGCTCCATCGCCCTGAGCCGCTTCCTCATGGGCTACCTCTCGAAACGCCTGCCCTGGCTCCCGACGCAGCTCACCCTCCTCGGCGGCGCCTTCGTCCTCACGCTGACCATCCTCCTCGCCACCTCCGACTGGCAGCCCGGCGACGTGCAGGAATGGAGCCGCATCCCCCTGCTCGCGCTCGTCTTCTCCGTCATGGGCTTCTTCATCGGCCCCATCTATCCGACCATCGTCTCCATCGTGCTGAGCAAGCTCGAAAAGCCCCGGCACGCCGCCATGACGGGCCTGATCATCATCTTCTCCGCCCTCGGCGGCACCACCGGCTCGTTCATCGTCGGCTTCATCTCACGGAGCTTCAGCACCCACGACGCGTTCTTCTATCCCCTCATCCCCATGACGCTCCTGGGGCTGCTCCTGCTTCCGTACAAACGCCTCGCCGACCGCGTGGTTGACCCCGCATAGAACGCCTGACACGCCGTACGCCTGCCCTCTCCTTATGCCCCCTTTGCCATGACGCTCCACCTTCCCGTCGAAGACACGTTCCGCCGCCTGCTCGCCCAGGAAGACACCGACGGCGACCGGCAGATCACCGTCAAGGACGACGGGCCCAGGCGCTTCGAAGTCGGCGGCGCCTATGCCGTCGAGGGGACGTATGCGCTCTCGAACCTGCTTCAGGAACTGGCGCTCGCCCGCGAAGCCGGCCTCGACACGCTCACGGTCGACTACGAGCGGCTCTATGAAAACCCCGTGCGTCGCATCTCCCGGATGATCCGCGAGATCTTCTGGGACGGCCTCACGCGCACCGTCGACGCCGAGGGGCTGGCGCGCACGACCATCGACACGAAGGGCGAGGGAGCCGACCTCGACCGCCGCGCCCGCGTCTACGTGCCGCACACCGACCCGACGGCGCAGGCGTATTTCGCGGAGGTCGCCCGCGAGCGCCCCGAACTCGGCCTCGACGTGGTCGCGCTGCCCGATGCCATCACGCCCGAATACGTCCTCGGCCTCAACGACCGGCCCGGCATCCTCAGCCTGAAGCTCGTGCGCGACGCCGACGGGCGGCTGCGCGGGCTGCCGTTCGTCGTGCCCGGCGGACGCTTCAACGAACTCTACGGGTGGGACAGCTATTTCGAGGCGCTCGGACTCCTCCACGACGGGCGCGTCGACCTGGCGAAGGCGATGGTCGAGCATTTCCTCTACGAGATCACGCATTACGGGCAGATTCTCAATGCCAACCGAAGCTATTACCTGACCCGCTCGCAGCCGCCTTTCCTGACGTCGATGGGCCTCGCCGTCTACGAACACCTCCCCGAAGGTCCGACCCGCGACGCCTGGCTCCGCGACGTGATGACGACGGCCATCCGGGAATACGAGACCGTGTGGACCGCCCCGCCGAAGCGGACCGCGACGGGCCTGAGCCGGTACTACGGGCGCGGCATCGGGATGCCGCCCGAGACCGAGGAGGGCCACTTCGACGCCGTGCTCCGCCCGTATGCCGAGGCCGCCGGCATGGACCTCCGCGCCTTCGCCCGGGCCGTGCGCCGCCGCGAGATCGTCCATCCCGAACTCGACGCCTACTTCGTGCACGACCGCGCGCTCCGCGAATCCGGGCACGACAACAGCTATCGCCTCGAAGGCCGCGCCGCCCACCTCTGCACGGTCGACCTGAACGCGCTCCTTTACAAATACGAGACCGACCTCGCCCGCACCCTCCGCGACGTCTTCGGCGACGCCCTCACGACGCCCGACGGCCGCACGCACACGAGCGCCGAGTGGTCCGCACGCGCCGAGCGCCGCAAGGCGCGGATCCATGAGATGTGCTGGGACGAAGCGCGCGGGATGTTCTTCGACTATGACTTCGTGGAAAAAAAGCGGACCGGCTTCGAGAGCGTCACCACGCTGTATGCGCTGTGGGCGGGCCTGGCGACGGAGGCGCAGGCCGAGGCGCTCGCGACCCGCGCCCTGCCGCTCTTCGAGATGCCGGGCGGCCTCGTCTCGACGACCGAGCGCGCGCGCGGACCGATCTCGGACGAGCGCCCGCAGCGACAGTGGGACTACCCCTTCGGCTGGCCGCCGCACCAGATCCTCGCCTGGCACGGCCTGCTCCGCTACGGCTACGCCGACGAGGCCCGACGCCTCGCCTACCGGTGGCTCCACATGATCACCCGGAACGCCGCCGACTACAACGGCACCATCCCCGAGAAGTACGACGTCGTCCGCCGCACGCACGACGTGTTTGTCGAATACGGCAACGTGGGCACCGATTTCGACTACATCACCCGCGAGGGGTTCGGGTGGATGAACGCCTCGTATCAACTCGGCCTGGCCCTCCTCACGCCCCCGGAGCGCACCGCCCTCGAAGCGGGCACGCCGCCCCCCGGCGTCGCCCCGGCATGAGGGAACCCGCCGCCTGCCCGGCGATCCAAAGCGACGTGAACCGGCCTGAAAACGAAAAAAGACGTATCCTTCGGGTTCGAGGGCTGGACGAGGAAGATCGAGCAAATGAGCTCGAACAATCCTCTCCGGCCGAGCGGCCGGCCATGGTCTGGCCGCTCACCGTAACGGCCTGGACCTTCAAAGAGCGCGGCTTTGCTCAATCCCGATTACAAAGACATATGGTCCGCCTTCGACGAAGAGAAGGTTGAATACCTGCTCGTGGGCGCCGATGCCGATTGGCTCGAATCATCCGGCCCCTGAGCCGAACCGGACTGCCTCACGTATCCCCCCGACCGCCATCCGTATGCGTATCTATTTCGCCGCCCCGCTCTTCTGCGCCGCCGAGTATGCCTTCAACGAGCGCCTGACGGCCCGGCTCGAAGCCGCCGGGTTCTCCGTCTACCTCCCGCAGCGCGACGGGCCGGAGAAGGGCCGCCCGCCCTTCAACATCGCCGACCCGTACGAACGGCGCGAGGCCATCTTCACCCGCGACCGCGACGAGGTCTTCGCCGCCGACATCCTCCTCTTCGTCGCCGACGGGCGCGTGCCGGACGAGGGCGCGTGCGTCGAACTCGGACTGGCGTATGCCCAGCGCCACTTCGAAGGTCGCCGCAAGCTCCTCCTCGGCTTCCACACCGACGCGCGGGGCGCGTTCCTCGGCGCGCGGCTTAACCCCATGCTCCACGTCGCGCTCGACGCCATCGTGCACGAAGAAGAGGCCCTCATGGCCACGCTCACGCATTATTTGCGGACCGGCGCCCTGCCGCCGCAATGACCGGCCGTTTACGAAGCATTGCCGAAGTCCATGCCGGGCGGCTCGGCCGGGGGCGCGGCCGGCGTTCTCCGCGCGGCGCGTCGACGGGCCAGGAGCGCATCGAGGCTGTACCGGCCCGGCCCGATGAAGAGGAGACTGAAAAAGAGAATCGCGCCTTTGAGGGCGTGCGAGGCTCCCCCCCAGCCGTCCCCGCGTCCGAGATGACGCCCGACGGCCACAAACATGGTGACGAAAAGCAGCAGACAGGCCGGGCGAAAGAAGAGCCCGAGCGCCAGCAGCGCCCCGCCCACCGTCTCCGCGAAAGCGGCCATGAAGCCCCAGAACGCGAAGCCGAACTCGATGCCGAAATGGCTCACGGCGGCCCCCGTCTTCGCCCACGTTTCCGGCCCCCCGGCAAGCTTGCCCCAGCCGTGAAGCGCGAGGTAATCCAGCCCCACACCCACCCGCAGGATCAACAGACCCAGATCCGCAAAACGCCCGATCCCCGGCGTTCTCCCCTTCGTCTTCATAATGGTCTCCTTCGTCCCTGACGCTGCCAACGCGGCGAAGGTAAATCATCGCGGCGTTTTTCGACAGACCCTCTTGAAAAAAAGAGAGGTGGGGATGTGTGGGTGGATGTCCGGGTGAGCCCTTCAGCCGGTCAGGAAATCGAGCACGGCCCGGGCGAAGGCTTCGGGCGCATCGGCGTGGACCCAGTGCCCCGCGCCCGGGATCGTGACGAGCCGAGCGCGGGGGAAACGGCGGCGGATGCGAGGCAGGTCCTCGTCGGTGATGTACGGCGAGTCGCCGCCGCGCACGAAGAGCGTCGGACCTTCGAACGTGCCGGCGGCGGGAATGTCGTCGCTGAGACGGTCGTAGTTGCGATAGAGCGCTTCGAGGTTCACGATCCACGAGAAGCCGCCGTGGGGTTCGGTTCGGAGATTCTTGAGGAGGAACTGCCGCACGGCGGTCGAGGGGATGCGCCGGGCCAGCGCCGCGTCAATCTCCGCGCGGGAGCGGAAAGCGTTCAGGTCGAGGTTGCGGAGCGCATCGAAAAGGTGGATCTGCCACGGCGGATACCGCTTCGGCGCGATGTCCACCACCACGAGCCGATCCACCCGGCGCGGACGCGTGAGGGCGAACTGCATGGCCGTCTTTCCGCCCATCGAGTGGCCCAGGACGTGCGCCGTGGCGAGGCCGTGGCGGTCCATGAATGCCTCCAGATCATCGGCCATGGCGGGGTAGTCGTGCACCGGATCGTGCGGCGAGCGCCCGTGGTTGCGCTGATCGACCGCATAGACGTGGAAATGCCGGGCGAAGACGCGGCTCGCGAGCGTGTGCCAGTTGCCGCTCGCCCCGAGAAGACCGTGGAGGATGATGAGCGGGGGTCCTGCTCCGTACTCCTTGTAAAAAAGCTCCATGACCAGTCGAACCGGATGTGACGGGTGGAAGCCGCAAACGACGCGCGCCGCCCAAGGTTCGCCGGCCTCTGCCAGAAGGCCCGCAACGACCGGCGGCGCGCCGCTTCGCACGACGCGCCGCCGACGGGCGGGAAAGCCCCGCGCGATAAGCATGAGGGATCACGCCTGCGACTTGAGCAGGTCGCGGATCTCGGCCAGAAGCTTCTCTTCCGCCGAAGGCGCCGGGGGAGCGGCCGGAGCGGCGGGGGCGGCTTCCTCTTTCCGTTTCATCTCGTTCATGGCCTTCACGACGAGGAACAGCACGAACGCCACGATGAGGAAGGCGATGACCACGTTGAGGAACGTGCCGTAGGCCAGCGCCACACCGCCCGCCTCACGCACGGCGGCGACGGTGCTCAGGTCCACCCCCGTCACGTCCGGCGGGTTGCGCAGGATGATGAACAGGTTGCTGAAATCCGGCGTGCCGAATACCGCCGCAATGATCGGCATCAATACGTCATCGACCAGCGATTTGACGACCGCGCCAAAGGCCGCGCCGATGATGATGCCCACGGCCATATCGACCATGTTGCCCTTCATGGCAAACTCTTTGAACTCCTTGAGCATAGACATACCTCCGATATTGGGTTGGGAAAGGTGGGAATGCACAATCGAAATCATGCCCATGCGCATCAGGCAAAAAACTTACCTCCTCCGACCCCATAGCTCAAGAAAATATCCGACCCGCCTCAATATTAACAGGCATAATCTATTATAAAACAACAACTTGAATAGCATAGATTTTTTTGATGTGCCCTCGCAAAAACGGCCCTTGGATCCGTGCCGTGGCTCATAATCGCCCACGCGCCTCATCGAAACCCGCCCGGGCGCGGCTGATAATCATACGATGAGCCGTGAGCAGGGGCATGCGGCCGCCCCGACGCTCCGTTCACACGTCCGAACCGTCCGCGTCCGACCCGGCTCCGTCGTCGGACGCGGGGGAACGTCGGCGGCAACAGCATCCGCCCCGACTGAACATCCAGATCAGCCAGCCGATGGCGAGCAAGGGAAGCAGCCGCCGAAAACCACCCGTGAGGAACGCCTCGGTCGAGATGTGGAACGTGGAGAGCACGACGATGAGCAATACGAGCAAGGCGAGCAGGGCGATTTTGGAAAGGTCTTTCATGCGGCTCCTCATGCGATGTGTCCCTCTCCCTACGAGGCCGCCCCCCGAGGGTTTCGACGTCGCCTTCCCCGATCCCTCGCACAGATGCGGAGGGCTGAACCGACGGTCTATAATCGAAGAAACCCCTCCCCCTGCCGGGGGGAGGTGACGCGAAGCGACGGAGGGGGGGTGACCCGGCCCCCGAGAGAGGATTCCTCCCATGCTTGAGAGATAGACAGCCCGTACTCGTATCGCGCAAAACAGAAAGCAAAAGCACGATGCCCTCCGCCTCCGCCCGACCTTTTACGCAACCGCCGGCAATCCCGAGCCGCCCCGAAGCTCATGTCTGCCGTAGCCTCCAACCCGAAAGCGACCGTGCTCGAAAGCCCCGCCCCCCTTGATCCGCCGGCCCACATCCTCATCGTCGACGACGACCCGTACGTGCGCGA
>NZ_JBWOPL010000042.1:0-6873 GCF_056451265.1 Rhodocaloribacter sp.
GGCGCTTCGAGCGTGACGCGCACCCACGCGAGCGGCGCGCCCGTGTCGAGGTCGGCGGCGCGCCCGAAGACGACGGCCTGCCCGAGAGCGCCCGGCGGCGCCGCCATTCCGATGAAAAGCGCGAGTAGGATCCGAATCATTCGCAGGCCTTTTTGAACGTTCCCCCGGTTGAACGCTATAATGCGGGAACGTTTCATCCACACGACCTGCTTTCGCATGCGCTCGCGTCTCCTTTGCCTCGTCCTCCTCGCGCTCGCCGGCTGCCACGCCGCCCCCGCCCAGACGCCGTACCGGTACGACTCCGGCGGGCCGCTCATGCCCGAGCAGGCTGCGTACGACGTCGTCTTCTACGACCTCACGCTCGCCGTCTCTCCCGCCGACAGCGCAATCGCCGGGGCGCTCACGGCCACGGTCCGCATCACCTCTCCGACGCCGCATCTCGTGCTCGACCTCGATCCCGCGCTCGCCGTCGCGGCGGTCACGGATGCCGCCACGGGCGGAGCGCTCGCCTTCGAGCGGCGGGGCGGCAGGCTGTGGATCGCCTTCCCGTACACGAAGCAGCCGGGCGAGACCGCCGCCGTGACCGTCGCCTACGGCGGGCGGCCCCGCATCGCGCCGAACCCGCCGTGGGACGGCGGCTTCACGTGGGCGCGCACCCCCTCCGGCGCGCCCTGGATCGCGACCACCGTCCAGCAGGAAGGCGCGGACCTGTGGTGGCCCGTCAAGGACCACGTCTCCGACGAACCCGACTCGATGGCCCTCCACATCACCGTGCCCGAGCCGCTCGTCGTCGCCTCGAACGGGCGGCTCCGCGCCGTCGAACCTCACGACGACGGCACGCGCACGTACCACTGGTTCGTCTCCACGCCCATCAACGCGTACGACGTGGCGCTGAACATCGCGCCGTACCGGACCCTCGAGGACACGTTCACGAGCGTGGCGGGCGACGTCTTCCCGGTTGTCTTCTACGTGCTCCCGGAAGATTACGAAAAGGGCCTGACGTTCTTCCCGGAGATCCTCGACCACCTTCGTTTCTTCGAGGCCGTCGTCGGCCCGTACCCGTTCCGCGCGGACAAGTACGGCGTGGCGCAGACGCCGCACCTCGGCATGGAGCATCAGACCATCATCGCCTACGGGGCAAACTTTGACAACGGCGCGATGACGGGCGGGCGCGACTGGGGCTTCGACGCGCTCCATCATCACGAGCTCTCGCACGAATGGTGGGGCAACCTCGTCACGAACGTGAGCTGGGAGGACATGTGGCTCCACGAGGGCTTCGGCTCGTACATGCAACCCCTCTACCTCGAACGCACGCAGGGCGCAGACGCCTACCGCGCCTACCTCGACGCCTCACGTCCCGGCATCGCCAACCGGCAATCCGTGGCCCCGCGAAAGACGCTCTCGGCCAAACAGGTCTACGGCGGCGACATCTACGTCAAAGGCGCGTGGATCCTCCACACGCTCCGCTATCTCCTCGGCGACGACGCCTTCTTCACCGCGCTCCGCCGCATGGCCTATCCCGATCCCAGGCTCGAACGCACCACCGACGGCAGCGCCTGCCGCTTTGCCGTCACCGACGATTTTCTTCACCTCGCCGAAGCCGCCTCCGGCCGCGACCTCGACTGGTTCTTCGACGTGTACGTGCGTCAGCCCGGCCTGCCCGCGCTGATCGTCCGCCGTGAGGGTGAGCGGGTCGCGTTGCGGTGGGACACACCGGACGACCGGCCGTTCCCCATGCCCGTGGACGTGCGCATCGGCGCGGAGACCCGGCGCGTCGAGATGCCCGGCGGCACAGCCGTGATCACCGCGCCCGCCGAGGCCGAACTCGTCGTCGATCCGGAAAACCGCATCCTTCGCCGGGGCAACCGGTGACGACGCTCGCACCTACTGTTCTTTTCCCTCTCCCAACTCCCCTCCGAGGGCAACCGCCTCGCGTTCCGCATTGGAGACATATTGCTGCTCCCGAAGACGCGTGTCGACGTGCATACGAAAATACTGATCCGCATTTCGGATGAATCGTTCAATCTTTGCCTGATGGAAGCGGAAGAAAAAGCTTTCTTTGAAGAACGCCTCCAGGCGTTCCATCGTCCGGGGGACGCTGCCGAAAGCCGGGTTGCGGTCCAGCGGCCCATCGCCTCCCTCCAGACGGGTCCGTTCCGTGAAAAAGGCTGAAACGATGTGATTGGAAAGGGCAAGGCAATGGATAAGCACGATATTCTCTTTGGCCGACCCGGGCAGCGGACCGCTTCGATGACGCACCACGTCGAGCACGTCTTTCGGATGCACGCCCAGATACGCCAGGGGATTCTGCCCCCCCTCCGCCTCTCCAAAACCCATTTCCTCCAACACCTCCACCGCTTCGACGTTCGGCGTATCGTACAGTTTGCCCGGATAATAGTCTTCCGTTTCATCGAAGAGCACGCCGAAGTGCTGCACGAGGCCCGCCAGCGCGATGGTGTACACCTTATGGTCGGAGACGCCGGGATGGATATGCTGCAGCAATGTGACCGCCAGACTCGCGGCATGACTGCTGTCGGCAAGCACCTGTTCTCCCTTTTTCGTCATCAGGTGCGGCGTCAATAACAGGCTGATCCCTTCGAATTTCACCAGCGCCTCGGTGGCCGCATCGAGGAAACGCCGCTGATCGTGGGCATTGACTTCCCCATACCACGAGGTCCGCTTCGTAGCGGGCTCGACGTAAACCGAGCGCCTCGCGCTTTGCAGGAAGACCCGTTGAACGGCGGCGTCATAATACCGCAAAAAGAAGCTCGGATCCCCCTGATACCCCAACACGATTGGACCGTATTGCCGGGAGCGGTTATTCTGATAATCCGTCACCATCTTCTCGATCAGAAAAGGCATCGCTACCGTGGCCATCTCCCCCTTCGCACATACGAGCTTGAGGCCCTTGTCTCCCTCCGAACTTTCATCGAGGACGTATACGTCCTGATTCAACTGTATATCTTCGAGCGGAAAGCCTTTGCGTGTCAAGGCGAAGAGGTGCCGCTTCACCGCGTGTTCCCGGTTCTCATCCTCGTAGACGAACGTGAAGTCATCTATGTGAAAGCGCAAGAAATGCTCGAAGGTCGGGTGTTTATAAACGGCTGTTTCACTCATCATACAACGCATGGAGAAGGCGGCTTCATCGATGCCTTACGGCCCTCCTCTTGTTACTCTCATCCGACAAACGTCAAGGGGGCGTTGTCTGTATATCGGCCAAAATGCCAAACCTTCAAACGCCCGGGGGCGGTCCGCCTTCGGGCGCGCCGTGCCCGCCGCCGCCGGGCGTCTCGATGCGCAGCCGGTCGCCCGGGAGGAGACGGCGGGTAAACTTCGACGGGAGCGTCTCTTCGGAGCCGTCGGCGCGGCGAAGCACGTTTCGGCCCGGCAGGCCCGCCTCGCCGCCGGCGAGCCCCCACGGCCCGGCGTCGCGGCGCTCGCTGAGCATGGTGACGGTGGCGGGCGCGAGGATCTCATAGGCGCGCACGAGCCCGTCGCCGCCGGTGTAATGCCCTCGCCCGCCGCTGCCCCGGCGCAACGCATAGCGGGTGATGCGGAACGGGAACGTCATCTCGAGCGCCTCCACGGGGGTGTTCAGCGTATTCGTCATGTGCACATGGACGCCGCTGAGGCCGTCGGCGTCGGGAGCCGCGCCCATGCCGCCGCCGATGGTCTCGTAATAGGCGTACGGCGTGCCGTCGGCGCGGAGCCCCCCGATGGTGAGGTTGTTCATCGTGCCTTGCGAGGCGGCGGGGATGCGTCCGGGCAGGGCCTGCGCCAGCGCTCCGAGCGCCACATCGACGATGCGCTGCGACGTCTCCACGTTGCCCCCGGCCACGGCGGCGGGCGGGCGGGCGTTCACCAGGCACCCTTCCGGCGCCGTCACGGTCACCGGCGCGAAGCACCCGGCGTTGACGGGCACGTCCTCGCCCGCCAGACACCGCACGACGTAATAACAGGCCGATTGCGTGATGCCGAGCACGGCGTTGAACGAGCGGTCCACGGCGCCGGCCGTCCCCGTGAAGTCGAACGTCACGGCATCCCCTTCGATGCGGGCGCAGACGCGGATCGGGACGCGCTCGGCCGGGCCTTCGTCGTCGAGCACGAGGGCGTCTTCGAACGCATACGCGCCGTCGGGCCACGTGGCGACGGCGGCGCGCACGAGGCGTTCGCTGTAGGCCTGCAGGTGCGCGGCATAGGCGAGGACCTCTTCGGCCCCGTGCCGCGCCACGAGTTCGCGCAGCCGCCGCTCGCCCACCGTATGCGCCGCGCGCTGGGCGGCGAGGTCGCCCCGGCGCTCTTCGGGCGTGCGCACGTTCCGAAGCAGCATGCGGAGCAGATCGTCGTTGCGCACCCCCGCCCGGTAGAGTTTCACCGGCGGGATGATCAGCCCTTCCTGATAGAGTTCGGTCGAGAGCGGGAGCGAGCCCGGCGTCATGCCGCCGACGTCGGCGTGGTGGGCGCGGCTGGCCACAAAGAACCGCGGCGCCTCGTCGGCGGCGTCGAGGAAGACGGGCGAGATCATCGTCACGTCGGGGAGATGCGTGCCGCCCTCGTACGGATCGTTGAGCGCCACCACGTCGCCGGGCCGCCACACGGGGAACGCCGCGAGCGCCGCCGCCACGCTCGCGGGCATCGCGCCGAGGTGCACGGGGATGTGCGCCGCCTGCGCCACAAGCCCGCCGGCCCCATCGAACACGGCGCACGAGAAGTCGAGCCGCTCCTTGATGTTCGGCGAATAGCTCGTCCGCCGAAGCGTCACGCCCATCTCGTCCGCCACGCCTGAGAAACGGTGACGATAGAGCTCGATCAGAATCGGATCCATGATGCAATGGATGGTTGTGGAAGAAGCGGCGCGTCGGCGTTTCGACGTTCAAGGATCGCCCCGGATTACCGCGCCTCTTCGAGCAGAAGCACGCCCTGCGGACCGGGCAAAAAGGTGACGAGACCGTACGAGACGATGGCGATTTTCCCCGTGTATGCATCGCGGAGCACGGTGTCGTCGGGGAAGACGCGCGAGACGTTGAGACGGGTGCGTCCCTCCGCACCCGTCACCACGATCACGTCGTCCGCGATCGCCCCGGAGGCCCAGTGCCGGTGGAAGGCGTACGGCGCATCGGAGACCTTCCGGTGCGCCCCGCGCGCCACGGCGGGATGGCGACGGCGGAACCGCCCGAGCTTTTGCCAGTGCGCGAGCACGTCCGCATCGACGGCCTCCCGGGTCACCGGCGAGCGCGGCGGCTGATCGGCGGCGCTCACGTCGGAACCGGGCGGGCGGACCGTCTCGTCGCCGTAACGGATCACCACGCCGCCCGGGAGCATGAGCAGCCGCGTGCCGACCTCGAGGAGGCGCGCGCGGTCTATGGAGCGAGCCTCGCGCGAGGAGAAGTATGAGAGCACGTTGAACGAAGGGTCGCCGTTGATGCGGCCGGCATAGGCGGTGTAGAGGCTGTCGAGGTCGCCGGGTGCGGCGACGGGCAGAAACGCGGCGTTGAGGAGCGCATCGAAACCCGCGTCGAAATAGGCGTCCCGTTCGACGCCGTGGCCCTCTGCCTCGCCGGTCATCCAGAAGTCGAGGTCATCGAGCGCTTCGGCGGGATGCGCCGCCTTCCACGCCCGGAGCGCCCGCACGGCCTCACGCTTGAGCGCCTGCCACGTCTCCGGCTCGTCGCGCCCGGCCGTGTCCACCCGAAAGCCGTCGATGCCGTACTGTTCCACCCAGTCCGTCATCCATTTGATGAGGTAATACCGGGGCGCGCGGGGATAGCCGGTGCGGGCAAAGAACGCATCGAGCCCCGCCCTCTCCTTCGCAAGCTTCTCCGCCCCCCATTTCTCCCGGAGCGCGACGGGGATCTCCACGGGCGTTTCCGAATCGGTTTTGAAGCCGGAGAGCCCTCCAGGCGTCTCGTCTTCTTCGCACGGATCATAGCCGGGCCGCCCGACGCGAACCCACGCCGTGCCCCACCACCGCGCCCACACCGAGTCAGCATGCGCGCGGTCGACGGGGCGGTCGGGGCGCTCCCCGTCGGCGCCGAGGGCGTGGGCGTCGGCGGCGTGGAGCCCCCCATCGAGGATGACGCGGAGGCCATGGGCGTGCGCCGTATCGACGAAGCGCCGGAAATCCGCTTCCGTGCCGAGGGCGGCGTCGAGTTCGGTGAAGTCAAGCACCCGGTACCCGTGACAGGGGTAAAACGGAAAGTCGTCCTTGCCGCCGCCGATCCCCCCGTGGATCTGTTCGAAGGGGTTCGTGATCCAGAGCGCATGGACGCCGAGATCGTCGAAGTAGCCTTCCTCGATGTTTTGCGTGAGCCCGGCGAGGTCGCCGCCGCGGAAAGGGGTGGAGGGGTCGCGGTCGTACGGCTCGCCGTCGGCGTCGAGGCCGCGTCCATAGGCGTGATCGTTCGACGGATCGCCGTTGGCGAAGCGGTCGAGCATGACGAAATAGACCGTTGGGGCCTCCCACGAGAAGGGCGGATCGGGCGACTGCGCGCGCGCCGGCGCGACGCTTCCCGCCCATACGAGCGCGAGGAGCCCTCCCATGACTCCGGCGTGCATCTTCGATGACATCAGCTCCTCCGTTCCTCTCGTCGATGAATCCGAACCCCGCCGCGCGCTCGTGCTCCCGCGCATGCCCGGGCTCAAATCTACTCCAAAAACGCTCACCGTTCCACCCAAAGGTTCCGTCGGGCGTCGACGCGTACGCTCCAGCCGGGGGGGACGACGAGGGTGGTGTCGTATTGAAAGACGACGGCGGGACCCTCGAAGCGGTGTCCGTGCCGGAGGCGGTCGCGGTCGTATCCGGGCGTGGGCGTGGGCGCCTCTCCGCCGAACCACACGGGGGAGGCTTCGAGGCGGGCGACGGAGGCGTCGGTG
>NZ_JBWOPL010000043.1:0-4280 GCF_056451265.1 Rhodocaloribacter sp.
CCCCGGCTCGATGGTGACGGCGGCGTTCAGGGGAAGCGGCTCTTCGGAGCGGAAAGAGACCGGGGGCCACTCGTGCGTCTGAAGGCCGATGCCGTGGCCCAGGCTGTGCGTGAAATATTCTCCGTAGCCCGCCGCCTCGATCACGCCCCGCGCGACGCCGTCGAGTGCCTTCGAAGGCATCCCGGCGTGCGCCGCTTCGAGCGCCCGCGCCTGCGCCTCGCGCACGACGCCGTACACGCGCCGCGCCCCGGCTCC
Organism: Rhodocaloribacter sp.; assembly: GCF_056451265.1. Taxonomy (NCBI): domain Bacteria; kingdom Pseudomonadati; phylum Rhodothermota; class Rhodothermia; order Rhodothermales; family Rhodothermaceae; genus Rhodocaloribacter; species Rhodocaloribacter sp. The sequence continues at coordinate 256 of NZ_JBWOPL010000043.1, forward strand.
GGGCTCCCCGACGGCCACCGTGCGCGTCATGTCCGAAGCATAGCCGTCGCGCACCCCGCCGAAATCGAGCACGACGAGTTCGCCGATCCCGATCTTCCGGTCCGACGGGCGGGCGTGCGGGAGCGCCCCGTTCGGTCCGGCGGCGACGATGGGATCGAACGCCATCCGCTCGGCTCCCCGGCGGAGATGCCCGTACACGATCTCCGCGGCCACCTCGCGCTCCGTCATGCCGGGGCGGAGCACGCCGAGGATCTCGACGAACACCTCGTCCGTGATGCGTTGCGCCTCCCGGATGCGAGCGACCTCCTCCGGCTCCTTCTCCGCCACGAACGCCGCAAGCATCCGTTCCACCGGCCGCCAGGTCATCGCCGGGAAGAGCGCCTCGATGCGTCCCATTTCGGCCAGCGTGAGGTGCTCGGCCTGAAGGAGCGTCGTCTGCGCCGCACCGAAGAGCCCGGCTGCGGCGAGATGTCCGAAGAGGTCGTACCCCGGCACGTGCACCGCCGCGCCCCGCACCTCCGCCTCGGCCTGCGCGAGATACCGGCCGTCGGTGACGAAGTGCGCGGCGTCGGGGAGCACGAGCAGGAGACCGTTCGAGCCGGTGAAGCCACACGCCCACCGGATGTCCGGCAAGAACGTGAGGAGCGCCGCGTCGGCGTCGTGTGCGCCGAGGAGCCCGCGAACCTTTTCGAGGCGATGACTCATCCGCATGGACAGGATCTCTTGGAAAGAGGAAAGCGAAGATACGGGTTTCCGGCCGGAAGGACTCGCCCTCAGGGGACTCGCATGCCCACGCCGCCAGAGTTTTCCCCCAACACCTCCACCGAGAAGAGGCTCCCGGGCCCATGCCTTCAGAGACGGACGCCGCCTTTTCAGACGAGGTACTTCACATCCGAGGTGAAGGTGGGATAGGCATACACGAAGTCCTTGAGTTCGTCGGCGTGGATCCCGTATTTGAGGGCGAAAGCGAACGTGTGGATCACTTCCTGCGCGCCGTGCCCGAGGAGCTTCGCGCCGAGGATGCGCCCCGTCCCGCGCTCGACGAGCACCTTCGCGAGCGCGGCCGTCTCGGCGTACGTCCGCGCCGAGCGCCACGTCCTCATGTCGTTGACCTTCACGTCGAAGTCGAGCCCCTGCGCTTCCGCCGCCCGTTCATCCATGCCGACGCTCGCCAGAGCGGGCACGGTGAAAACCACCTGCGGAATGCTCGTGTAGTCCGGAGCTTTGAGGTCGTCGTTCAGCAGGTTGTGTGCGACGATCTTCCCCTCGTACCCGGCCACCGGCGAGAGCTGCGGGCGACCCGCGAGCGTGTCCCCGGCGACGAACACGTCGGGGTTCGAGACACTCCGAAGGAATGCGTCCACGGTGATGGCGCCCCGCTCGTGCGCGATGCCTGCGGCGTCGAGGTCGAGCTCGTCCACGGCGGCGACGCGGCCGGCGCCGTTGGCCACGCGCTCGGCCCGGAGCGTCTTCGTCCGGCCCTCCTGCGAGAGGGTGACCACGTACGCCTCCCCCTCCCGCACGATAGACCGCGTCTCGGCGGCGGTATAGACGTCCACGCCCAGACGGCGCGTCTCCTCGACCAGCGCCTCGACGAGGGTGGCGTCGAGCATGGGCAACGGTCGCGGCGCGATCTCGACGAGGGTCACCTTCGTCCCGGCGCGCGCGAGCACGTGCGTGAACTCCATCGCGATGACCCCCGCCCCGATGAACACGAGCGACGCCGGCAGCGCGGGCATCTCGAGGAGGTCTTCGCTCGTGATCGTGTGTTCGAAGCCGGGGATGGGCAGGCGCCTCGGCTTCGAGCCCGTGCTGATGAGGAACTTCGCGCCCCGATACCGCTCGCCGTCCACCTCGATCTCATGCGAACCGACGAACTTCGCCCGCCCGTACACGACGTCGACGCCGCGCTTGAGGAGCCCCCGCTCGAAAGACGCCGGCGCCCCTTCGACGAACGTCTCCTTCCGCGCAATGAGTTTCGGCCAATCGACGCGCGGGGGGCCGACTTCGATGCCGTGCGCCCCGGCGGTGGCGATGTGATGAAGCGTCTCCGCCGCCGCCACGAGCACTTTCTTCGGCACGCAACCCCGGAGCGGGCACGTCCCGCCGAGGTCCCGCGCCTCCACCACGAGGACCGACCGCCCCGCATCCTTCACACGACCGGCCACGGCCAGCCCCGCGCTCCCGCCCCCGATGACGATGAGATCATAACTTTTCATGTTTTCCCTCCGATTAGATGACGCGCATGATCAGGTGACAGGCAACCGAGCAACCGCAAAACGTCTCGCGCCCATGCGTGGCACGGGAGAGACAGACGTTACGCGCGAAGACCTCTCGAAGACGCTCATTTTCGCGGCTTTGGATCCTCCTCATAGAGCGCATCGAGGTCGAGGGCGGCGAGTTCGGCGAGGAACGAGGCGATCTTCTCCGTGACGGCCTCGAAATACCGCCGCCCCTTTTCGGCGGTGGCGCGCGAAGGGTCGCCCACGCCGGTGTCGAACGTGGCGCGGCTCCACGCGCGCGGCGTCCACGCCCAGCCTTCACGGAGGGCGCGGAGCGCGAACGGACGGGTGCGCCCCTCCCCCGCCGTGGCGAGCGGCCGCACGAGCGCCGGCGCGACGTGAAGCATGACGCTCGTCTCCATCTCCCCCGCATGATCGCCCGGCTCATCGAAGAAAAGGCCGGGATCGACGACCGTGTACCAGTTCATCGCGCACAGAAAGACGCCGGGAAACTGCGGCTGAAGCTCCCGGATCATCTGTCGGAAGTCGTTTCCGCCGTGTCCGTTCATCACCACGAGCTTCGAGATACCCTGCCGCGAGAGCGCGTCGACGACGTCGCGAAGGACGGCCGCCTGGGTGCTCGGGTTCATGTTCACGTCGAGCTTGATGTCGAGTTGTCCGGTGTTCACCCCGAAGGGGATCGTCGGCAGCACGATCACCTTCGCCCCGCGCTCCCACGCCCGCCGCGCCGCCTCTCCGGCGATGTGGTCGCATTGAAGGGTGTCCGTCGCATACGGCAGATGGAAGTTGTGAGCTTCCGTCGCGCCCCACGGCAGGACGGCGACTTCGTACGGCGTGTCGCGGACCGTTTTCCAGTCCGCCTCGGCGAGAAGATAAGGTCTCATGTGCGTTTCGGGATGGGAAGATCGCGCCGGAGGTCGGCTTCGGGAAGGTAGCGTCCTTCGACCTGTCGCGCCGCCGTGAGGGCGGCGTGGGCGCAGGCTTCGGGGAGGTCCCGCCGCTCGTGCAGCCGGGCCGCGAGGTAGGCCGCGAAGAACACGTCGCCGGCCCCCGTCGGATCGACCACGCGCGCAACCGGGGCGGCGGCGTACGGGAAGCGTCGCCCGGAGCGTTCATAGACGCATCCCCCTTTCCGCCCCTCGGTGACGACCACTTCGCGAAGGTCGAAGCGCGTCATGAGCGAGGGCAGGTCGAGGGCGAGCGCGGCCAGGACGGCGGCGAGTTCGTCCGGGTCTGCCTTCACGAAGCCGACGCACGCGAGCGCTTCGGCCACGGACGGATCGACGTGCCGCTCGATCACGCCGCGAACGGCGCGGCGGGCATACCCCTGCACGTCGAGGGCCGTCTCGACCTCATGCGCGGCCACGAGGGGCCAGAGGTCGTGGGCGAAGGCGTGCGGATGCAGGGGGCCGAGGTGGATGAGCCGGGCGCCGTCGAGCGCCGGGCGGGCGAGGGCTGCCGGGATCGGCGCGGCGGCGGCGGGCATCTCCTGTCGCCGGTCATCACCGTCCACCCGGTTCACGAAGCGCGTCGTCGCCTCGGAAGGGCCGACCACGCAACGGACGCCGCGTCTTTCGAGCGCCGCGAGCACGCCCGCATCCCCCGCCGCGAGGTTCGTCACCACCGTCGTCGGCAACCCGTGCCGGCGATAGGTGAGGCCGGCGTACGTCGCCACCCCGCCCACCTTCTCCACCGCCCGTCCCCCCTGAACGATGCGGTCGATGGTGACCGAGCCGAGCACGACGGTGTTCATCGAAGAGCACGCTAAGTGGAAGGGACGCA